>JAGVLI010000451.1 GCA_020054355.1 Planctomycetales bacterium
GGCGTGCGGATCACGCAGCATGCCCTGGCACACCTGCAGCACCACCGGGCCGTGGCGCTGCAACAAGGTCTGGAACGCGGCTTCATCCTGCTGGTGGACGAACCGTTCCAGCAACTCGCCATCGCTCGCTTCGCCCGTGCCGGGCGCGCGGGCGACCTGGCGCAGGTAGCGGAGGAAGCGGTCCATCGAGGAACCGGCCATGCAAGACTCTCCGGGGCGGGCAATCCCCTTATTCTGCCCGGACGCGGACTGGACCTTGCAAGAAAATGAGGATTTCTTTCGGCAGGCGCCAGTCCCATGGTCCGCACAGCGAACCCTACGAGTTGGGCCTGGCGATCGTATGATGTTACCGGGATAGAACGTGTCGTTGATGAAAGGATGGTGAACCGTGTTCGCCGAAGTGCAACTGGCGCCGGGCGGCGTCTGCTCCTGGCTGGTCGTCGGCCTGATCGCCGGCTGGCTGATCGGACTGATCATGCGCGGCCGGGGTTATGGCTGTTTCCTGGACATTGTCCTCGGCCTGCTCGGCGCGTTCATCGGCGGGTTTCTCTTCTCGTTCTTCGTCGAGGGCGTGATGGGCTTCTGGGGCAGCATCGGCGTGGCCTTCGTCGGCGGCTGCGCGCTGGTCGCCTTCGTCCGCCTGATCGCGCCCAAGCGGGAGCTGTGAATCCGCGCCGCTCGCGGCTTCGCAGGCTGACTGCTTTCCCCGTAACAAATCGGGCCATACGGTCAAGTTATTGGTAGTGTGCGCCCTTTCCCGCGCCGCCCGATGAGGATTCGTGATGCGTCGATATCGTCGGCTGCCGATACCTTTCGCCGCGTTGTTGGTGTTTCTGTTCTCTACCGCCAGCCGGTCGGAACCCGAGGATCGACAAGGCGTGTACGTGTTCGCGCAAGTGCGGTCCGTGGACACGAAAGAGCATACGCTCACCGCCACGGTCCAGTATGAAGACCCCGACGAAGCCGCCGAGCATACGCTGGCCCTGCCGAAGGACGTCAAGATCGCGCTGCTGGGCAAGCCCGAAGCTCGCCTCGCGGACCTCAAGCCCGCCATGCGGATTGCCGTCCTGCTCTCGGCCGACGAACGTTCGGTGCGGTCCATCCGGGAATGGAAGAACCTGGGCAACGTCCCGCGGGACAAGCAGCCGGGCGTCGTCGGCGTGCTCAAGAGCGCGGATGGAGCCAAGAAACGGCTGACCATCCTGGTCCGGGAAGAGAACTGCCGGCCAGCCGGGTTGACGCTGGCGGTCTCCAGCAGCGCGACGGTCACGCTCCAGAACAACCAGCCGGCGACAACCGATCAATTGAAGCCGGGTACGCGCGTGTTGCTGTCGCTCCGCGAGCCGGACGGCAAGGTCCGCGCCGTCGCCGAGCTGCCGGAAGAAACCCCGAAGCCGGCCAAGTAAATCGCGTCACTCCGCCTTCAATTTGCGCTGCAAGCCGTCGACCAGTTCCTGAAAGTCCTTGCGTTCCCGCAGGTCCTTGAGACCGCGATCCGCCTTCAATTGCTCCAGATTGGCAAAACCCTTCTCGATCGCCTGGCCCAGCGCCTCGATGGCGCGGACCTGGTAGTCTTTCCGCGCTTCCTCGCGCTCGCGCCGCGCGGCCGGGTCCTTTTCCATCGCCGCCGCCTCGTGTTCGGCGTGCAGCGCATAGACCAGGGCGCGGTTGTACCAGCTGTCGGCGTCGAGGCGGTTGCGCGGCATGGCATCGTAATTCTTGCGCGCCTTGCCCAGCAGATCGAGGGCCAGGGCCGCATCTTCGTCGAAATGCACCTTGCCCAGCCAGGCGCGGCTCCAGGCCAGGCCGATCAGGAACGCTGCATCGCGACGGTCGGTGTCGTTGAGTTGCTGAAAGATGACCTGGGCACGGTCCAGCTGTTTGATGGCTTCCTCGCGACGGCCCAGGTCGGTCAGCAATGCGCCCAGGCAGTTGGAAGTCCGCCCCAGGTCGCTCTGGTAGTCCGTGACCAGCGAGTTGTACTTGACCAGTTCCAGCTGAAAGGTCCGGGCCAGCCCATAATCCCGGACAGCTTGTTCCGGGCTGCCGCCGCGCTTGCGATAGAGGTTGCCGGTGTTCTCGAAGCTGCGGGCCAGCTGGAACTTCAGGTCGGGGTCCTTGGCGTCGTTGCTCTTCTGGTTGTCCTCGAACAGCTGCAAGCGCAGCTCGTGCGAAGCCTGATACGCCTTGCGCGCCTTGGCCCAGTCGCCCTGGGCAATGTACACGTCGCCGATGTAGCCGTGGCTGCGGGCCAGGTCGCGCCGATAACCCGGATGCTGGGGGTCGTGGTCGAACAGCCCCTGGCGCAGTTGCAATGACTTCTCGTAGTGTTCCAGCGCGGCAGGCCACTGGTTCCGCCGCGAGAACAGCACGCCCTGGTTGTGCAAGATTTCCGCTTCCAGCAGTTTCTGCTCCGGCTTCGGGTCCAGTTCGGCCAAGCCCTTCACTTGCTCCAGCGCCAGGGCGTACTCCGCGCGGGCCGGCTCGACCTTGTCCGTATCGTCGAACAGCATCCCGCGCCGCAGGTGGATGTCCACCAGCTGGCGGCGCAGCGCCGGCTCGCGCTGCTGCTCGCGCGCCAGTTCCCCGTAGATGGTCTGGGCCTGGCGGTAATGCTCCAGCGCCTGTTCCTTCCGGCCGGTGGCATGGTCCAGCCGGCCCAGCCGGGTGTAGATGCCCGCCGCCTCCTGGCGCACCTTGGGGTCGTCGCCGTGCTGTTCCAGCAGCTTCAGATACTGGTCCTTGATCTTGTCGCGCAGCGGATTGAGCGCGCTCATGCGCGGCAGCTCACTGCCTTCCAGCAAGTCGCCGGCCACGCCGTTCATGAAGTCCAGCGACTGCTTGAAGGCGGCATTGGCCTCCTCGGCCCGGCGGTTGGCCAGCACGGCATTCGCTTCCGCTTCCCGTGCCCGCACCTGGCTCTGCCAGGCGAAATACCAGCTCACCCCGAAACCGATCAGGATCACGAGCAGCAGGGCGCCGGCCAGGGCGGCCACCAGCGGGTTGCGCTGGCCCCAACGCTGGAACTGTTCCAGCTTGCTCACCGGACGGGCCATGACCGGCTCGTCGTTGACGAAGCGATGCAAGTCGTCGGCGAGGGCCGCAGCGCTCGGATAACGATTGCGCGGCTCTTTCTCCAGGCACTTCAGGCAAACGGTTTCCAGGTCGAGCGGCACTTTGGGCTGCAGCTGCCGGGGCGGCACCGGCTCGTGATGCACGACCTGGAACATGGTGTCCAACGCCGACTCGGCGCGGAACGGCGGGCGGCCAGTGAGCATCTCGTAGAGAATCGCCCCCAGGGAATACACATCGCTGGCTGGTCCGATTTCGCGTCCCCGGCCGTCCGCCTGCTCGGGCGACATGTAACTGGGCGTGCCCAGGACGGCACCGCTGCGAGACAGGTCCGAGCCGGAACCGAGCTGCTTGGCCAGGCCGAAGTCGGTGATCTTGGGAATGGCCGTGGCCAGCGGCATGTGGACCGTGGCCAGGTTGGTGAAATCCTTGGAATCGGCGGCGGACATTGGCGGCTGACTGTCGAGCGCGAGCAGGACGTTCGCCGGCTTGAGGTCGCGGTGGATCACGCCGCGCTGATGGGCCGCTTCGATGGCGCGGGCTATGGTTTCCACCAGCTGGGCCGCTTGCCGGGCGGCGAGCGGCGTGCCGTTGAGCCGCCGGTCGAGGCTGCCGCCGTCCACGAATTCCAGCGAGAAGAAGGGCTGCCCCTGGGCCTCCCCCACTTCGTAAATCTGCACGATGTTCGGGTGCTGCAAGCGGGCGACGGCCTCGGCCTCCTGGCGGAAGCGGGCCAGGGCGACCGTGTTGCCGATCGCGCCGGTCAGGATGGTCTTCAGGGCCACGATGCGGTTGAGCGAAACTTGCCGGGCCTTGTAGACCACGCCCATGCCGCCGCTGCCGAGCACTCCCAGGATTTCGTAATTGGCCACGCTGGGAAACTTGCCCGTGCCCGGCTCCCGCGTGGTCGGCTGGGCATCCACGGTCAATTCGGACGGCACCGCGGACGGCTTGCGGACGCGCTCTCCGAGGCTGAGCGTCGTGGTCTTGAGGACCTCGATGCGCTCGCGCAGGACCAGCGCCAGGTCCGGCGAGGTGGGACAAAGCTCCTCGGCGGTGACGTCCTGTCCCTGCTCGGTCAGTTCTTGCCAGCGGACCAGCAAGTCGTTGATTTGTTGTTCCACGGGAGCCACGGCTGCCTCATCATGTCTGTGTGGGTCAGGTTTCCAACCTGACGGGGGCGTGAATGTCAGGTTGAAAACCTGACC
>JAGVLI010000574.1 GCA_020054355.1 Planctomycetales bacterium
GGCGGCTTGCCCGGCCAGCGCCAGGACCAGAAGCAGCGCGGGCAGGCGCAACCCACCGGAAAGCCAAGCGCGGCCGGCCGAACGAGGAAAGCCCATTACCGATTCTCCCCGGTGTCTAGGGTGGACCGACCTGGATCAATGGACGCCCAGGTCGGGCGGGGCGGCGAAGCCGACGTTCTGGAACCCGGATTTCAGGCAGGTGTCCATCACGTCGATCAAGCAGGCGTATTTCAGCCGCGTCTCGGCCGCGATCTTCAGTTGACCGGCGCTCTCTTCCCGTTTGGACTGGAGGGCGGCACGCAGCGCTTCGAGGTCCGGGACGGCAAGCTCGCCTTCGAGGGTTTGCAGGATCAGGGCGCTGATGTTGCCGTCATTCACGCCGTCGCGCACCGTCTTGACCACCACGGTCAACGGGGCCGTCAGCTTGCCCGGTTCAGTGGTGGGCGGCTCCGGCGGCAATTCCACAGGTTCGAGTCGGCCCCCCGGGCTGACCGGCAAAGTGAACTGCAACTGGCCTTCGACGGCGCTCATCGGATTGAAGGACAGGATGAAGAAGGCCAGCAGCTGAAACGTCATGTCGAGCATGGGCGTGATGGGCAGGTCGATGGCGCTGGACATCGTGCGGGACGGACGAGCCATGTGAGGTACTCCCACGCCGGCTCGAGGCAGCCATCGAACCCGGCGAATCGAGGAATCGAATGCCACCGCTCGGCCACGGGTGCTGACGTGACCGGGGCGCGGCCGGGGAAGGCCGCGCCCGGGTGTCACAGTCAAGATGCACGGGCAGTCCGAATTATTGGGGCCGATGGGCAAATCTCATGTAGGGTCCGCTGCGCGGACCATGAACCATCCCGATTCCGGTCGTTCAATGGTCCGCACAGCGGACCCTACGAGAAACAGCTCCTGGGGGCCGATTCCTCAGTTCGTCGTCGTCAGATCGGGCGGCGGGTTGAAACCGACGCGGGTGAAGCCCGACTTCAGGCAGGCGTCCATCACGTCGATGACGCAAGCGTACTTGAGCTTGCTTTCCGCCTCGATCTTGATGTCGTCCTTGTTGGACAGGCCCTCTTCCTTGACCTTGTGGCGCAGGAAGTTTTCCAGCGCTTCGAGGTTGGGCAGCGCGGTTTCGCCGTCGGTCGATTTGACGACCAGGGCGCTGATGTTGCCGTCAACGGACTTGTCGCCGGTGTGGGCCGTCTTGATGAGGACGGTCAGCTGGGCCGGCAGGGCCAGGTCGGTGTCGGACGGCTTGTCGAGGTTGACGTCTTCGGGCGCCCGGGCGCGATAGTCGCCCGAGGCCGGCAGGTTGAAGTCCATCTTGCCTTCCATCGCCGCGCTGGGGGAGTAGGTCAGCACGAAGAAGAAAAGCAGCTGAAAGGTCATGTCGAGCATGGGCGTGATGACGGTATTCAGCTGGACTTCGAGGGGGCCTTCGCCCTTGTGTTTTTTCTTCATGGGATCACCGGGGTTATTTGTTTTTCACGGTGGCGCGGAGCTGCCATTTGCGGAAGCCCGCTCCCTTGCATTCTTTCAGGATTTCGTACACCGGCTTGAAGTCCGCGTTCTTGTCGGCGCGGATGATGACGACGGTCTTCGGTTCCTTTTCGCCGGCTTGCTCCGCGGCGCGCTTGGCGGTGTTGTACTCGGAAATCAGGAAGTACTTGACTTCCGACAATGTCTGCAGCGGCTCGCGGCCCGTGACCATGAGCTTGCCTTCGCTGTTCAGATTGAGATAGATCACGTCGGTCTCGCCGGGGTCCGGCGGCCGGGCCGAGGTGGCGAGCGGCAACATCACGTCGCTGGTCACTTGCTGGGCGGCGAAGTTAGCCACCATGATGAAGAACATCACCAGCTGCAAAACCAGGTCGAGCAGGGGAATCAGATTCGGTTCGCATCCCCCGTCATTACTTACTTGGGCCATAGTGGACCTCTTCCGCTATCGAACTCGCGCCGGCGGCGCGCCGGAGCGCCCCGCCGGCGGCGATTTCATGGGTTGAATGCCGTGCTTGCAGTTCCTCGCCGTAGTCCGAGAACACGGCGGACCAACGATCCGTGGGTCAGGTTTCCAACCTGACGGACAGGTTGAAAACCTGTCCCCACGTCCGTGCGGACACAGCCTCAGCGCGACGCCGTGATGGCGCCGGCGGGAGCGGCATTGCCGCCCGGCATCGGGCCGCCGCCCGGCCGCTTCGAGTTGTGGTACATCTGGGTCAGCAGGTCGTCGGCGATGTTGCCGGTGTCCATCGAGATGCGCGTCAGCCGGTTGCGGAAGACGGCATGGCAGAAGATCGCCGGCACGGCCAGCGCCACGCCCAGCAGCGTGACCACCAGGGCGTGCGAGATGCCTTCGGCCAGCTTGGCGGCGTTGGGCGAGCTGCCCTGGCCGAGTTCCATGAACGACAGGATCATGCCGAACACGGTGCCGACCAGGCCGAGCAGCGGCCCCAGGGTGCCGACGGTCGCCAGGTAGGCGATCAGCTGTTCCTTGCTGGCCTTGATGGTTTCGAGCATGTTGTAAGCGGCTTCGCGGGCATCCTCGATGCCGTACTGCAAGCGGCCCATGCCGGCCGTCAGCACGCGGGCCACGTAGGAATTGTCGTTGCGGGCCAGGTCGAAGGCTTCCTTGAATTTGCGCTTGTTCACCGTGTCGGTGAACTCCTCGACGAAGCCGGGCGGGATGGCCACGCCCATGCGCAGGTCCATCGCCAGCAGCACGATCAACGCGACCAGGCCGATGGAGATCAAGAGCAGCAGCGGCCCGAAGATGATGCCGGCCGACTTGACGATGTGCCAGAACAAGTTCGGCCGTTTGCTTGGGGCCGGGGCAGATCGGAAGA
>JAGVLI010000256.1 GCA_020054355.1 Planctomycetales bacterium
CCGGCCTGCACTTCGACGACATCGACAAGCTGCTGCGCGTGCTACACGGCTTCGTCGAGAACGGCAACACCGTGGTGGTGATCGAGCACAACCTCGACGTGCTCAAGACGGCCGACTGGCTGATCGACCTGGGGCCGGAAGGCGGCGCGGGCGGCGGCGAGTTGGTCTGCGTCGGCACGCCGGAGGTGGTGGCGGAGTGCGCGGCGTCGTACACGGGACAGGCGCTGCAGGAGGTATTGAAACCTCGTTTAGCCGCGAGCCGGAGGCGAGCGCGGAGCCGGGTGAACGCTCCCCTCCGGGTCGCGGCTAAACAGCTGGAACTGACCGAGTTGACCGTCACGGGCGCGCAGCAGCACAACCTGAAGAACCTGACCGTGTCGCTGCCCCGCGAGAAGACGACGGTGTTCTGTGGGCCTAGCGGGTCGGGCAAAAGCTCGCTGGCGTTGGACACGATCTATGCCGAGGGGCAGCGGCGCTACATCGAGTCGCTGTCCAGCTACGCCCGGCAGTTCCTGGGTCAGGTGGAGAAGCCGCGCGTCGAGTCGGTCAGCGGGCTGTCGCCGGCCATCAGCATCGAGCAGAAGTCCGCGAGCAAAAGCCCGCGCTCCACGGTCGGCACCGTCACCGAGGTTTACGACTACCTGCGCATCCTTTACGCCCGGCTCGGCACCGCCTTCTGTCCGAAGTGTCAGATTCCGGTGGGCGGCCAAACGACGGATGAGATCATCGACCGGGTGCTCGGCATGCCCGAAGGCACCAAGCTGTACCTGATGGCCCCGGTCGAGCGGCGCGGCCAGGAGAAATACGAGGCGCTCTGGGAGGAGATTCGCCGGGGCGGCTTCGTCCGCATGCGGGTGAACGGCAAGTCGTACACCATCGAGGAGCCGCCGACCATCGACCACCGCCACAAGCATTCGATTGAAGTGGTCATCGATCGGGTGATCGTGCGGGCGAATCAGCGGACCCGGATCGCCGATGCCATCGAGGCCGCACTGAGCCTGGGGCGCGGCATCATGCACGCGGCCTTCGTGGACGACACCCGGCCCGAACCGGACTGGAAGGTGCAGCGCTTCAGCCAGCACTTCGCCTGCGAACGCTGCGGGCGCAGCTTCGAGCCGCTCAATCCGCATCACTTCTCGTTCAACAGCCCGCTCGGCTGGTGCCCGGCCTGCGAAGGATTGGGCGTGCAGAAGGGCGCGAACGCGGCGCTGGTCATTCGCGACGCGAAGCTGTCGCTGCGTCAAGGTGCGCTCAGCGCCTGGCCGGCTTTGACCGAGGACAATCCGTTCCTGGCGTTCGCGGAGGCGCTGGCCCGGCATGCGGGCTTTTCGCTGGATACGCCGTTCGAGCAGCTGGAAGCCGGCCAGCAGCGGGCGGTGTTGCAGGGCACAGGCGAGGCGTGGGTGACAGTGGCCAGTGGCCAGTGGCCGGTGGCCAGCAAGAAAAAAGGCGAATCCGACTCTTCACCGGCCACCGGCCACTCGCCACCGGCCACTGTTTTCTTCCAGTACAAGGGCATCTTCCCCGCCGTGGATGAGGCCATCCGCGTCAGCAGCGTCTATCGCGGCAAGCTCGATCAACTGGTCGGCGAAGTCCCCTGCTCTTCTTGCAACGGCTCCCGGCTGCGCGATGACGCGGCGGCGGCCCGCTTTCTCGACCGCACCCTGGGGCAGCTCTGCGACGATCCCATCGGCCAGAACCTGCGAGTTTTTCAGGGACTGACGTTGACGAAAGCCCAGCAGCAGGTGGCCGGCGAGCTGCTGCGCGAGATCGTCAATCGCTTGCAGTTTCTCGTCGATGTCGGCCTGGACTACCTGACGCTCAACCGCGGCGCGCCGACGCTGTCCGGCGGCGAATCGCAGCGCATCCGCCTGGCCAGCCAGATCGGCAGCGGGCTGACCGGCGTGCTTTACGTCCTCGACGAACCGACCATCGGCCTGCATCCGCGCGACAACCAGCGGCTGCTGCAAGCGCTCAACAAGCTGCGCGACCTGGGCAACACCTTGATCCTCGTCGAGCACGACCGCGAGGTGATTGCGTCGACCGATTACCTGCTCGACTTCGGGCCGGGCGCGGGCGACCAGGGCGGCGAGATCACGGCGCAGGGCACGCCGAAGCAGGTGCAGCGGGCGAAGGCTTCGCTGACGGGCCAGTATCTGTCGGGGAAGAAGGCGATTGCGGTGCCGACGAATCGGCGGACCTCTGCGAAACCGCAAGCGGCGTTGGTCGTCAAAGGCGCCCGCCACAACAACCTGAAGCATATCGACGTGAGCTTCCCGCTGGGGACGTTCATCGCCGTCACCGGGGTCAGCGGTTCGGGCAAGAGTTCGCTGGTCAACGAGGTGCTCTACAACACCCTGGCCCGCAAGCTGAACCGCGCCCGCACGCCCCCCGCTGCCCACGATGACATCCTCGGCCTGGAGCATATCGACAAGGTCATCAACGTCGATCAAGACCCCATTGGTAACTCGCCTAGCTCGAACCCGGCGACTTACACCGGCGTCTTCGACCTGATTCGCCAGCTCTTCGCTCAGCTGCCGGAATCGAAGGTGCGCGGCTATCCGCCCAAGCGCTTCAGCTTCAATCAGCCCGGCGGTCGGTGCGAGGCGTGTCAGGGCAACGGGCAGAAGCTGATCGAAATGCACTTCCTGCCCGACGTCTGGGTGGAGTGCGACGTCTGTCATGGCAGCCGGTACAACCCCGAAACCCTGGCGGTGCGCTACAAGGGCAAGTCGATCTCCGACGTGCTGAGGATGCGCGTCAGCGAAGCCCTCGAAGTCTTTGGCAACATTCCGAAGATTCGCCGGCTGCTGCAAACGCTGACCGACGTGGGTTTGGGCTACCTCTCGCTGGGACAGCCCGCGCCGACGCTCTCCGGCGGCGAGGCCCAGCGCGTAAAGCTGGCCGCCGAGTTGGGACGGCCCAGCACGGGCCGGACGCTTTACCTGCTCGACGAGCCGACCACGGGCTTGCACTTCGACGATATTCACAAGCTGCTGGAGGTGCTGCATCGTCTGGTCGATCTCGGCAACACCGTCATTGTCGTCGAGCATAACCTCGACGTGCTCAAGACGGCCGACTGGCTGATCGACCTGGGACCGGAAGCCGGGGCGGCGGGCGGCCGAATCGTGGCGGAAGGCACGCCCGAAGAAGTGGCCAGTGGCCAGTGGCCAGTGGCCAGTGTCGAAAGCGACTCCGGCAAGCCATCCCAAACGGCGAAATCCAAGGCCGGCACGTCTCCACCGACCACTGACCACCGGCCACTGGCCACTAGCCACACGGCGGTGGCCCTTGCGCCCGTGCTGGAAGCCGGGCCGCATGCCGAACGGCCGAAGTACGATCCGTATGCCGCCGAGCAGCAGCGCGCCGGCGACCTGGAACTGGAGTTGGTCGGCAAGGACGCCAAGATGCCCTGGGAGGCCGACGGCCAGCGCTGGCACACGGCCGAGCGCCTGACGATGGAAGGCAAAGCCGTCCGCTGGGAAGGCGAGGTTCTGCCCTGGCTCGACCAGCGGATTCACCGGCTCGGCAAGTTCAGCGAGACGGACTGGAACCAGCGCACGGTCATTGAAATTGCCGCGGTCCCGAAGTCGCTCGGCTGGTTCCTGCATGCCATGACCAGTCAGGAATGGCTGCTGCGGTTGGTCTTCCGCGTCGGCAAGAATACCTTTCAGCAGGGCAAACTGGTCGAGCGGCTGGCCATCGCACCGCTCAATGACACGCCCGGCGTGGAAGTTTACAGCGACAAGGAGCGCGTCTGGGTCACGAACCACAAGGGACCGTGGCAATCGGTGACCGTGCAAGTCCATCGGCTCGCCGAGATCGACACGCCCGCCTTCCAGGAATTCCTGGAGGAAGCAGTAGCATCGTTCCAGAAGAACCTGAAGCGCTTGCAGACCAAGCCCGAGGACGTGATGCCCTGGAAGGTGAACGGCGAGCGCTGGCACCTGGGCGACAAGGGCTTTCGGCCCGGCCAGAAGGTCCGCTGGAGCCGCAGCCTGCTCTCGCGCCTGCTCGATCTGGTCAAGCAGGTCGAGCCGCGCGTGCAGATCGAATGGGATGCCCGCGACGCCATCAAGCTGCGGGTGCCCGGGGTCGGCCGGTCGTGGGCACAATGGCGGACCAAGGACGGCTTCGGCCTCGATTGCCGGTTTCTGGGCAAGAAGGGTCAACTCAACTTGAGCCGCGTTGAGTCGTTTGGGGTCAATCCGAAAATCCTCGACAACCGCGAAGCGGGCGACATCCTCCAGCTGGTCTTTCAGCAGGAAGAGCAGCTGCACGCGCCGCGGTTGAAGGAACTGCTGACGGAACATTTACGAGGATTTCGGGAGGCGTTCGGGAAGTGAGAAAATGGAACGGCTGTCCGTATTTGCGCCGCAGGCGTGGCAACACCTTGCCCAGGGTTGCCGCGTCGGTCTTTACGCCGAAGGCGTTACATCCCACAGCCCAGGGTTGCCGGTACTCCGGCTACCCTGGGTATGCGATTTACGATACCCGATCTACCCCGAAGGGGTTGTATAAACGCATTACCACGAGTTTATTCAACCCCTTCGGGGTAGATGAAATCTCTATATGCGCCCGCGCCCAGGGTAGCCGGAGTACCGGCAACCCTGGGTACGAGCCAAAATTGAATCTCACCTACCCCGCAAGGGGTTGCATAAGCCGATGTCCGGCGAGTTTATGCAACCCCTTGCGGGGTAGGTGACGCATGCACCATTCATGACCCAGGGTAGCCGGAGTACCGGCAACCCTGGGCTGTGTTATGCAACGCCTTCGGCGTAAAGACCGGTAGTCGGTTGCCACAAATGACAATCGTCCTTGGTGGATTTGCAAATGCCTATTGGTCTTGCTGATCCTGCGCGGATTTCGCCAGTTCATCAAGAATTCGGACGTAGTCCGGGTGGATCGTGGCGAGGTGGCGTCGAATGTCATCCGTCTTGTCCGGGTTCGCGCGGAGCAGTTCGACGACATCCCCGTGGTCCCTGGCACGGCCGGCGGCGATCTTGAGTTCGATCAAGCAAGGCAGACTGATGTAGCGCAGCGTTCCCGGTGCCGCTCCCATTCTGGCCGGATGGGGAATGGTCGTGGGGGCGGGCTTGGAGGCGGTGCCTGGCCGCGCGCCTTCGGGAAGAACGTCCACCTGGATGCCGGTCTCCTTGTGGATCATCTTGGGCCAGCGGCCTTCCTGGCGCGGCAGCAACTCGAAGCCGGCTACCGAGGCAGCCAGCAGAAACTCATCGATCCGGGCCGCGGGCAGGGCGATGTCGATGTCCTGCGTCACCCGGCCGGTGTAGCCGTGGAACCAGACTGCCCAGCCGCCGCCGAGCACGGCTTCGATTTGCGCGATCCGCAGCAGATGATCGACCGCGCGGACCACCCGTCCGTAGCGGCCCGGCAAATCTTGGGGTTCGAGCATCGTCGCTCTCCCGGCCAACAGCTGATCGGCCAGTTCAAGTTGTTGAGTCAGTCGTTCTAGCGTGACGGGCTTCATCGTCCACCTTCCTGTTCTGCTCCAGCGAACCTCATTGTACCTGTTCGCCCGGAAAACTGCTCTCATTGCCTGGTATGATGATTTCGACAATCGTATGATACGGTGGTGCAAAGCCGCGAGCGGCGGAAGTCCTCGATCATCATCCTGGATGCTGTGATGCTGCTTCCTGTCCTGGCCGTTCACATCGCCGACAACGTGCTGGCCACTCCCTGGTGGGTCGCCGGCTGGATTGGACTGGCTGGCCTGATGCTGGCCGGGGCCTGGCGCATCCGCGAAGAAGACGTGCCGCGCGTCGCCCTGATGACCGCTGCTTTCTTTGTCGCTTCGTCGATGCACATTCCGCTGGGGCCGGGCAGCGCGCATCTGCTGCTCAACGGGCTGGTCGGCGTCATTCTCGGCTGGCGCGCGGGGCTGGCCATTCCGCTGGGGCTATTCATGCAAGCCGTGCTGTTGAATCACGGCGGCTATTCCACCATCGGCATCAATAGTTGCATCATGACCGTGCCGGCCTTGCTGGCTTGCCCGCTGTTTGCGGTGCTGCAACGGACACCGGGCATTTGCCGGCCTGGGTTTCGCGGCGTGCTGGTCGGCGTCAGTGCGTTCGTCCTGCTGCTCAGCCTGGTGAATGCCGGCTGTCTGCTTTATGGCAAGCTGAGCGGCGGAACGCTCGACCTGACGCTGGCGCGCGACATCGCTTTCCATCCCGGCATGCTGTTGGGGGCGGCGGTGCTGGCAGTGCTGGCAGCGCTGGCCGAAACGCGACTCGATCATGCGCCGGAGTTTCCGCTGGGCCTGCTGGTGGGCGAGCTGTCCGTGCTGCTGACAGTCATCCTGCATACCGCCGTGCTGATCCTGGGCGGCGAGCAGGACTGGCAAGCCTGGGCGCTGCTCGATTTCCTGATTCACTTGCCGATTGCCGTGATCGAAGGCGCGATCGTCGGTTTCACGGTGGGCTTTCTGGTGCGGGTCAAGCCGGAGATGCTCGGCTGGAGGGGACGGGAGGAGACGGTATGAACCAGTTGCGGACAAAAGTTGAATCGGGTGCCATGCTTTCGCGGCGACTGCCTGGGGCCTGTCTGGCATCGGTGCCACCGCGAAAGCATGTTGGCATCGGCGACTCAACATGCTTTCGCGGTGGCACCGGCATCACCTGCTCACAGGCAGTCGCCGCGAAAGCATGGCACCCGGCCCTGGTTATTGCCTGCTGGGCGTTCACTAGTGGTTTCGCTCACGCTCACGGTCTGGAAGGCGAAGCGGTGGTGCGCCCGGGCTGGCAGGTGCAGGTCGAAAGCTGGTTCGAGACCGGCGATGCGGCGGGTGGAGCGCGCGTGGAGGTCTTTCGGGCAAACGGTTCGTTGCTGACCGAAGGCAAGCTGAACGACCAGGGCATCTGGCTGTTCAACTATCGAGAAGTCGAGCCGCTGCGGATCGTGATCCGCGCCGGCGGCGGACACCGGAAGGAAGTGCCACTGTCGGCGGAAAAACTGATTCGTCAGGGGGTGTGTGCCGTGGCGGCGTGCGTGACGC
>JAGVLI010000542.1 GCA_020054355.1 Planctomycetales bacterium
GGAGCGTCCCCTGTTCGTGCTGCGAGGGGCAGGCGGCACTCGGCAGCGGCGTTGTATGCCCCGGCTGCCAGGCAGGCGTTCCTGCGGAGGCCGCGATGCCGGTCAGGCACGCGATCGTCACGGCGGCTTGGCCGGGCAATGTTCCGCCGGGAGCTGGCGGCATCGACCCGGCACCGGCCGTACCTCCGCCCCGCTGACCAGTCGCCATAACCCGATTTTTCTCATTCAACGGAGAACGACATGTTGCGTACGATTCTCTCCACTCTCGTCCTGCTGTTCGCCTTCGGAGCAGCCGCACACGCAGCCGAGTGCTGCGATGGCGGGCCTTGCTGCGAAACGGCGAGCCCCTGCTGCGACGAATAACGACGACGGACGTCCGCCGCTCGAGTGGGGCGGGCGTTTCCTTGCGCGCTCGCGGCGTGAGCCCTGCTCCAAGGGGAGCGAGAGCGTCACCTTCGCCAACTTGCCCCGCCAGTTTGTCCTCGAATTTCTGCGTCAGCCACTCGATCCCGAGAAACTTCTTCAGGAGCTTCGTCAGCACCTCGTCGATGTCTTCTCAGGTCCAATGTTGGCCCAGTTCGCAGCGGTCGAGGCAGCCGGCGCTGTTTCTGCTCCGGTATCACCACGCCCACGAGCTTGTTGTTCCATTGCCTGCTTCGTAGCTGCATTCTCCAGCGCTTGGAGGTTTGGCAATAGAATGACAGTTCCTTCGGGTTTCGACCTTACCATCGGCAGCCTGGCGAAGCGCACAGGCGTCAAGGTGCAGACGATACGCTATTACGAAACGATCGGGCTGCTGCCCTCGCCGGACCGCACCGAGGGAAACCAACGCCGCTACAACGACCGCGCCGCCGGGACGTTACGCTTTATCCGCCATGCCCGCGACCTGGGGTTCGAGATCGACCAGATCCGGGGCTTGCTGTCGCTTGCGGCACATCCCGATCGGCCGTGCGCGGACGCCGATGCCATTGCCAGCCACCACCTGAAGCAGGTCGAGCAGCGCATCGCCATCTTGCAGGCCCTGCGCGGCGAGCTGAAGCGCATGGTTCGTCAGTGCTCCGGCGGCCGTGTAGCGACCTGCCGGGTGATCGAGGTGCTGGCTGATCACGCTCATTGCCAGACCGAGCACCGCAGGGCCGCATCGGGCGGCATGGCCCGATAGGAGGCGGCCCCACGAACGTCGCGTCAGCGCGCTCCGGCGCTGTCGAGGGCTTTCGCCATCTCCTCGTAGCTCCGAACGCCGCGCAGAACCTTGTCCCCAATAACGAAGGTCGGCGTGGAATTCACATTGTGCTTCTGCTGGCCGGTGCGCAGTTCCTCGGCGATAGCGGTCGACAGCTTGTCGTCTGCAAGACAGGCTTCGAACATCGTCCGGCTGATGCCAGCCAGCAGCCCGATCTGGGCAAGCCCGGCTTTGGGGTCCTGGCTATGGGCCCAGCCATCGTGGCTGCGGTACAGCACTTCGATAAGGCCGAAGAACTGCTTCCGCGGCGCGCACTCGCTGAGAACCGACGCCATCAGTCCAACCCGGTCGAACGGAAAGTGGCGGTAGACGAGCTTGACCTTTCCCGTGTCGATGTAGGCCTCCTTGAGACGGGGGAGAACCTCGAGATGGAAGCGCTTGCAATGGTCGCAGGTGAGCGAGGCGTACTCGATCAGCGTGACCGGCGCATCGACATTGCCGAGCACTCGCTCGGACAAAGGCGGCGTCGAGGCCGACGCGGGTGCGGCACGAAAGCCGAACACCGCCGCGACAAACAGGAGAACAAAGAAGGGGGCTCTGCCGATCTTGGACATTCGACCTCCGGTGCCCGGGGCGGGCAAAGCATATTCTGCATCCTCCAGCGGCTGGAGCTTCAAGCGAGAATCCTCATGGTTTGCCGTCGGCTAGGGACGTTGAGCCGACCAGCTGCCGAGAACCATTCAACAGTGGCCATGGTCGCGGAATTCATGGCCGCGTTTGTGGGCTGGAGCCATTCAAGACGAACACACCATGCGGCGATTTTCCTACCGGAATGCTCGCCACCATCTTCATCTCCCCGAGATCCACGACCGCGACCCGACGCAGGAAGCGTTGGGTCACCCAGAGTTCCTTGCCGTCGGCGGTCATGTCGATGCAGTCGGGACCGCCGGGCACGCGGATCTGATTGACAACGCGCATTTCCTGGGTGTCGATGCGGGAGACCGTGCCATCCACCCGATTGGTCAGGAAGTAGTGGCGTCCGTCACCCTGAGACAATAAGTTGTGCGAACCGCGGCCGGTCTTCAGTCGCCCGATCAGTCGGCCATCCTGCGGATCCACGACGACAAGTCCGTCTTCGCCGGTCATCCCCACCAGGAGCCGCCGGTCGTCGGGCAGCATCACCACGCCGGCCGGCGAGATGCCGACGCCGACGTTCCACTTCATCCTCTGGGTTTCGAGATCGATCGCGATGAGTCGCCCGGTCTGCTGGATCGTAACGAACACCGTCTTCGACTCCTTGTCGAAGGCCAAGTGGCTTGGAAGGGACTCGATGAAGATGCGCTTCACCAGCTTGAAGTCTCTGGCGGAGTAGATATCCACATGATCGA
>JAGVLI010000205.1 GCA_020054355.1 Planctomycetales bacterium
GCTGCAAGGCGGCGTCGGGCAGCGCGACCGCATGCTTCTTTCGCAGCTGGCTCAGCGCGGCGTTGCGCACGGACACCTTGAGGTAGTCGCGGAAGCGGCCGCGATCCGGGCTGGCGCGGGCGAAGCCTTCTTGCAGGAAGCGGGCGAGGATGTCCTGCGAAACCTCGTCGGCGTCGTGGGGGTTCTTCAGCAGCGCGATCAGATATTTGCGAATGGCCGGCCCGTAGCGCAGCAGGAACTGCACCGGGTCCTTGAGACTGGCCCAGCGGGTGGTGATCTGGTCCAGGGATGATTTCGGCGCCGATTCGCCGGAGGTGTGCTCGGTCATACTGGACCAGCATAACCGGTCGGCGCGGCGGACGACAGAGGGTAGCTGTTCCGCTCGCCGGCGCGGGATATAACGGTTGGAAAGGACATGTGCGCAGCCGCGAGCGGCCAAACCAAATGACGACCAACCTGGCGACCGAAACCGCCGCTTACTTCCGCGGCCTGCAAGACCGCATCTGCCAGGGGCTGGAAGCCAGCGACGGCGGCCGGTTCCGGGAAGACCACTGGGTGCGCGAAGGCGGCGGGGGCGGCCGGACGCGCGTGCTGGCCGAGGGCGGCGTCTTCGAGAAGGCCGGCGTCAACTTTTCCGAAGTCAGCGGGCAGCTGAGCGAGGAATTCGCCAAGCAAGTGCCCGGCGAAGGCCGCGATTTCACCGCCGCCGGCGTCTCGCTGGTGCTGCACCCGCGCAGTCCCCTGGTCCCCACGGTGCATGCCAACTTCCGCTTCATTACGAAGGGCGCGAAACAATGGTTCGGCGGCGGCGCCGACCTGACGCCGTACTATCCCTTTCGCGAGGACGTGATTCACTTTCATCGCACCTGGAAGAACGTCTGCGACCGGCATGGCCCGCCGGTGGATCACGCCCGCTTCAAGAAATGGTGCGACGACTATTTCTTCCTGGCCCATCGCCAGGAGCCGCGCGGCATCGGCGGCATCTTCTTCGATTACCTCGAAGGCGACCTGACGAAAACCTTCGCCTTCGTCCGCGACGCGGGCGATGCGTTTCTCGACGCCTACTTGCCGATCCTCCAGCGGCGCAAGGACCTGCCCTATGGCGAACGGGAACGGCGCTGGCAGGAGTTTCGCCGGGGGCGCTACGTCGAGTTCAACTTGATCTACGACCGGGGCACCAGCTTCGGGCTGAAGACCGGCGGCCGTACCGAGTCGATCCTGATGTCGCTGCCGCCGGTGGTGCGCTGGCTCTACGACTATCACCCGGAACCCGGCTCGCGCGAGGCGGAGTTGCAGGAATACTGGAAGCCGCGCGACTGGGCGAACGAAACCTCGTAGGGTCCGCTGTGCGGACCATTTGCCCGTTCAAAAGGTCCGCACAGCGGACCCTACAGAGCGCTGGGCGTGCGAAGCCGCAAGCGGCCAGAAAGGTCCACGATGACTAAAGTCGCACTCGTCACGGGTTCCGCCACGGGCATCGGCCGCGCTGCCGCGTTGCGTTTCGCCAAACATGGCTATGCGGTGGCAGTGAACTACTCGAAGTCCGCCAAGGACGCCGAGGAAACCCTGACCGAAGTCAAAAAGCTGAAAGTGCCCGGCATTCTCTGCCAGGCGAACGTCGCCGACGACGCGGCGGTGCGGGCGATGGTCCAGCGCTGCCAGACCGAACTCGGCGGGCTGGATGTGCTGGTCAACAACGCCGCCACGACCCGTTTCGTCGATTTCAAGGACCTGGATGCGCTGACGGACGAAGTCTGGGACGAGTTGTTCCAGGTGAACGTCAAGGGTGCGTTCTATTGCTGCCGGGCGGCGCTGCCGTTGTTGCAAGAACGCGGCGGGTGCATCGTCAATGTCGGCTCGGTGGCGGGGCTGAGCGGCGATGGCAGCTCGATTCCCTACGCCGCCAGCAAGGCGGCGCTGCATTCGCTGACGAAATCGCTGGCGCGGACGTTCTCGCCGACGGTGCGCGTCAATGCCGTGGCGCCGGGGCCGGTGCTGACCCGCTGGCTCGAAGGGCACATGGAACGGGTGGAGAAGTACGTGCAGACCGCCCCGATGCGCCGCGCCGCCACGCCGGACGACATCGCCGACGTCATCGAATTCCTGGCGCTGGGCAACAGCCTGATGACCGGCCAGGTCGTGGTGATGGACGGTGGACGGACGATGTGAAGCGCCCGTTCGGCCGACATGGGCACTTGGCATGCGGCGCGCGACGATGGCGGCATGTCTTGGTATACTGCCATTTGGTGATTCCTTGGCGGCGAGATGTCGTGGTGAACCGAACCGAGCTGCAACTGCTTGCCGAGGAGCGCGTCCGCGACGCCCACGCCCTGCTGAATGCTGGCCAGTGGTCTGGGGCGTACTATTTGGCCGGCTATGCGGTCGAATGTGGTCTGAAGGCGTGCATTGCCAAGTTGACTAACCTGCACGACTTTCCGGACAGGGAGTTTGCCCAGCGCTGCTACACACACAAGATCGAAACGCTGGTCGAAGTCGGCGGGTTGGCTGGTCAACGGAAGTCCGACATGGCCGCGAACCCGACCTTGGGCGCCAGCTGGCTGGTCGTCAAGGACTGGGACGAGAAGCCTCGTTATCAGTTATGGACCGAGCCTCAAGCCCGCAAACTCTTCACGGCTGTCACGGACCCAACTCACGGGGTGCTGCAATGGATCGAGGGCCACTGGTGATGGAAGAGATCGACGCAGGCGCTGAACTGGTCCGCGAGTTCGACAAATACGCGCCCGTCGAGGTTGCCTTCTGGCTCAAGGCGAGCGACGAAGAGCAGCGCTACCTCTACATCGCCTCCGAGCAGATCAACGATACGAACCTTGACGTGGCGTACGGGGAGATGCTGCGGCTGGCGCAGCAGATGCAGTCTCCATACCTGGACCCGTTTCGGGTCAAGCTCATCGGCGCGCAGAACCCGTTGGCCCAAGCGGCCGCGGAGGTCAATCGCCGCTTTCCCGGCCGCGTGGCGACTCGTTTCGGAGGGAAGTCATTTGGCGGCCTCAGCGTTGATGATGTGCATATCTATCCATCGCCTTTGCCCGCAGCGGTACCCTGAAGCCGCACCAACCGTTGCACCCGACGGAGCGGGCCTGATGGCTTCCCACCGTTGAAGGTCCTACCAGCCCGCCCCGCAGGTGAACTTGGGCGTTCGGCGACTTCACCTCCCCAGTGACGGCTCGATTCGCTATAGTGATTGTGCAGGGAAGGCAGGTTACGAGGGTTATTTCAGTCTGGCAAGCGGAGACGCTGGATTGGCAAGACACCCAGGACGCAGTCCGACACCACCCGCAGATTCGACGCATTTGCCCCAGAACGACCCATCCTGGGCAAGTCGCCTCATTTTCCCAATCAATACGAATTGCCAGGCCTGTGCAGTTCGGGGAAGATGGGTCCATCGCCAGCCCGCTTTCACATCGCCTGCCGACGGCGCGGGAGTCCGCCCCGAGCGGCGAACCATGAGGAATGTGCGAAAGGGGAATCGGGGTTGCTGGTGGCCGACGCCGTCAGTATACTTCCCCTTTTTAGCCCAGGCGCTTCGCGGAAAGTGCTTCCAGGAGCAAAGTTAGGGAACGGACGGCAGGCATGAGGTTTCACCTCGTCGACCGCATCTTGGGGGTCGAGGAAAACAGGATCATCCGGGCAGTCAAGCATCTGACCCTGGGTGAAGAGTACCTGGCCGATCACTTTCCCACTTTTCCGGTCATGCCGGGCGTGATGATGCTGCAATCCCTGGTGGAAACCGCGTCCTGGCTGCTCCGCATCCGGGACGACTTCAAGCACAGCGTCGTGGTGCTGCGGGAAGCGAAGAACATCAAGTACGGCACGTTCATGGAGCCGGGCAAGAAGCTGACCCTGACGGCCGAGCTGATCGAGGAAACGCCCGAGACGGCGACCTTCAAGGGCAAGGGCGAAGTCGAGAGCGGCCAGTCGGCGGTGGCCGGCCGCTTCACCCTGGGGCGCTCGAACCTCAAGGACCGCAACCCGGCCTGGCAGGCGCTGGACGCCC
>JAGVLI010000172.1 GCA_020054355.1 Planctomycetales bacterium
AAAGCGTCCTTGCTCGCGCCCGCGGCTCAGGCCACGACGTTGCCGGCTCAGGTACTGATGCTGGTGCAAGCCGGCGCGGGCCTGTCGTCCGGTCACAAGCTGCTGGCAGCGGTCGCGATGCTGCTGACGATCGGTTTCAGCAGCCTGGGCGTGGCGCACTGGTCGTCGTCGCGCTCGGTCGATCCAGGCAGCCTGCCCGTGGTCTTCGAGGCGGAGCGCGAGCCTGGACCGGCTTTCCGAAATATCACTCAGGAATGCGGGCTGGCAGCCATCGTCAACGACAAGTACGCCGCCACGCCGAAATGGTGGCTGGCCGGGCTGCATCTCGTGGACCTCGACGGCGATGGCCATCTCGATTTCTTCATGAGCGCGCACGGCGGCGGGGCCGTGGCGGCCTTGAACGACGGCAAGGGCAATTTCAAGTTAGCGCCGGGCGATTATCCCCCCACCGAAATCCACCTGGCCCACGATATCGACGAGGACGGCACGCTCGACCTGGCCATGACCTTCCAGGACGGCGGTGGGCAATGGTGGCTCAATCGCTCCAAGCCGGGCATGCTGCGTTTCGAGCCGACGAAGATGGAGCGCGGCACCAACACCGCCCGACGGCAAGCCCTGATCGACCTCAACCGTGACGGCAAAGTGGACTGGCTGCGCGGCACGCCCCAGGCCATCATCGCGGAATACGGCGACGGCCAGGGCCGCTTTACCGACAAGAGCTTTACCCTGCCCACGGGCAACACCGGCCGGGGCGAAAGCCTGTGCCTGCCGATTGATTTCGACGGCGACGGCCAGATCGACCTGATTTCCGAGTGGGGCCACTACACCGATCCCAAGGGCAGCAGCCGGCTTTTCCGCAACGACGGCGCGATGAAGTTCGCGGATGTGACCCGGCAAGCAGGACTGCCGGAAAAGGACTGTTCCATCAAGGGCGTCGGCGACGTGAATCAGGACGGCTACCCGGACCTGATCTGCCTGGTCGATAAGCAGCAGTTCGAGATTTACCTGAACGACGGCAAGGGCCGTTTCACTCGAAGCGAAGGCGCGCTCCAGGGCATCAAGGGTGGAGCGGCCTATGCTTCCTGGGGGGTGGCCATCGTCACCGATTTCGACAACGACGGCGTGCCCGACATCCTCATCAACGGCAAGAACTTCCTGAAGGTCCTGCGCGGCACGGGCGACGGCAAGTTCGCCTACATGAATGATGCCTGGGGCATCAAGGACTATGCCTTTTCGTCGGTGGACGACGGCCTGTGCTTCGGCGATCTCGACGGCGACGGCGATCTGGATATCGTCGGCTATGTGCCCGGCGGGGGCGACCGGCGCACGTTCATCGTCTATCGCAACGACCTGCCAAAGCGTAACTGGCTCAAGGTGCGGCCAGTCGGGTTACCCGGCAATCGCGGAGCGGCCGGGGCCAAGATCCGTCTCACGGAACCGGGCACCGGCAAGCTGCTCTGGTACGAACAGGTGGCGATCTACGACAGCCAGATGGCGCACAGCTGCTACAGCTTCACCCAGACGGAACGGCACTTCGGTCTCGGCCAGCGCGAGACCGTGGACGTCAGCATCGAGTTTTATCCCTCCGGAAAGAAAGTCACGCGGTCTGGCGTCAAGGCTGATACCACGCTAGTCGTCCGCGAAGAGTAGATTTATCCTCGTTCCCAGGGCTTCGGCCTGGGAACGCGCTGCCATCGAGGCTCTGCCTCGATGGCTAGCAACTGTCGGAACTCTCATCCCAGTCGTTGCAAGCGTGACACGCCAGGGGCGCTTCCGCGAGGCGGAGCCTCGCGTGCGGTGCGGTCCCAGGCCGAGCCTGGGACCGAGGATAGAAGTAAGAACCTCATTCAAGGACTGCACCCATGAAGCTGCCATTCCTGGCTTGTCTGGTTAGCTGCTGTGCCTTCGGCTTCGCCTCGCAACTCCACGCCGGCACGAAGGCCATCGGCGCGGGAGAAACGCTCCAGCTCCAGGAAGACCTGGTGTTGGCCGGCGACGACGTGCTGGAAATCAAAGGCACCGCCGATCGGCCCTGCACCCTGATCGGCAACCAGCATCGCATCCGCTCGGATGCCAAGTGGACGGGTTCGCTCAAGATCGCGCATTGCACGATTCAGAAGCTCGGCGAACCTGCCAAGCGCGCGGGCAACGGCCAAATCACCGGGCCAGGCGCAGCAGCGTTCGATTTGAAAGCCACCGGCAAGGGCGGCATCGTCATCGAGCACTGCACCTTCGATGCCTGCGCGGCGATCCACCTCCAGAACGACGATGTCTCGACGGCGAGCTTCCGCAACAATACCGTGCTGGAAAGCTCGGTCGTGGCCATTACCAAGAACATCGAGAACTCCGGGCCTGCGTTCGTGGCGCGCGGCAACTCGAAAGAGCGAAAACTATTTCAGGGCAATTTCATTCCGCGCGGCAAGATCGTCTTCCAGGCGCCGAACTGGCTGATCGGCGGCGACCGCGACGCGGACAGCAACCTGCTGATCGGCTGGCGCATCGGCATCGAGGCTCATGGCGACGGCTCGGTGGTGCGCGGCAACTACTTTCATCTGCGAATGCCGATCAACGCGGAGTTTCCGCACTGGAGCCAGGTCTCCGTCTTCACCACGGGCAAGAACGTGATCGGCGAGCACAACGTGATTCGCGACGGCGAATGGATCGTGCGCTTCGTCGAAGGCGAGTTCCGGTACAACATCATCTCGGACATCATCGACCACGACCTGATGCAGACCGGCAGCTACGGACGCATCCACCATAACCTGTTCCTGGCAGGCGTCTCGGACAGCCGGCAGGGCAGCATGTCGGCGTGCATCGCAGTCGTCTATCCGCCGAAGAACCCCGGCGAGGGCATCGAGGTCTTCAACAACGTCTTCGACGGCGGCGGCCGGCTCGACGTGCCCGGCATCGAAGTCGCTCCCAAGGGCTTCGTCAAGAGCGTGCGCAATAACGTCTTCTTCAACTTCGCGCACAAGGAAAAATACTACAAGCTGCCCCAGGCCATGATCCGCACCATCTGGAACGACGAACCGACCGAGGAGAAGCCTGCCCGCCTCGGCTACGCCGATTACAACCTGTTCCACAATCCGGGCGTCAAAGCTCCGCGCAACTACCTGCTGTCCGTCGCCGGCAAGGTCGAGCGCCAGGACGCGGGCTTCGGCAAGCATGACATCCCGGTCGGCGGCGCGAAGGACGCCCAGGCCGACCCGAAGTTCAAAGGGCCGATCGAGAAGTTTCCCTTCAGCAACGACGACATCCGCGCCCGCAAGGTAACGATCTCGCAAATCCTGGCGGCCTATCGCGAAGCCTACACGCCGGCCGACGGCAGTCCGCTGATCGGCGCGGGCGATCCGGCGGATGGGGAAGGTAATTTCATCGGCGCTATCGGCGCGGGCAAGAATCCGCCGCACGATCGCTTCGGGCACTTCGGCAAGTAATTCAGGAGGCGAATCATGGATCAGGACATCACTCGGCGGGAGTTCGTGGCGGCGGGTGCGGGCTTGGTTCCAGTGGCCGCGAATGCGCAAGCCGAGGTGAAGCCGGCGGCGAAGGAGCGCATCGTCCGTCTGGACCTGCTGACTTCGCGCGAAGTCGGCGACTGGTTCAAGACCAATGATGCGATCTTCGTGCCCCATGGGCCGATCAGCGGTCACGGCCCCTGGACCACGCTGGGCGTGCATGCTCACGGGGCTGAGGCAGTGGCTACTCTGCTGGCCCGCAAGTGCAACGGGCTGGTCTATCCGACCGTCTACAGCTGCTTCGCCGGCGCGACCCGTCTCTATCCGGGCACGGTGCCCTTTTCCTATGAGTTTCATATCCAACTGCTGAAGACGGTAGTCCGCAGTCTGCACGCCCAGGGCTTTGGCCGCATCTTTCTTCTCTGCTACACCAATCCCGAGGACGCCGCAGGGCTGATTGCGGCCCGCGACCTGTTCGATATCGAAGGCGAAATCCCCGTTGCTTCGCTGGTGGCCACGCGCGGCATGTCGAGCGAGCCGGTCAAGAAATTGCTTGGCGAATATCAAGGCAGCGCCGGCGAGGCCATCGTGGACTATGCGGCTTTACGCTTGCTGAACCAGGAACGTGGCATCGCCGAGCCGGAACTGGCCAAAGTCGGTCTGAAGGGCGGCCAGGACCAGAACCCGGAAATCCGCGAAGCCATCAATGTGCTGCGCAGCCGGGGCACGCGCGGCTTCCGCTACGACAGCGAACGAGAACACTCGTCGCACGGCACCGTCGGCCTGACGTGGAAAGGGCAGCCGGACATCGAACTCGGTCTGAAGATCCTCGATGCACTGGCGGACTACCTGTTGCCCGCAGTGGATGCCCTGAAGAAGCATCGCGACTATCTGAAAGAACATCCGCCGAAGCGCATCGAGAAACAGGAACGCCTGGGTCCGTAGCTGGCCTGGGCGGCAAGTCGTTCCTGGAAGTGCATCGCTGACAGCTATTGGCTAATGGCTGTCAGCGATGGTTTTTTGCGGCTCGGTTTCGTGCGCGCTTGAGAACTGGGCAAGGCGATGGTAGTGTGCTGAAGACTTGCCGGGCACGCCTTGAACGTTGCGCGATACGGCCGGCTTCGACAAACCGCATCGGTACGCGGCGGGCGTCCGCTGGCTGTTCGTCAACGGCGTCCCGACCATCGACGAAGGAAAACACACCGCCGCGCTGGCGGGTCGGGCACTACGGCATCAGGGCAAGCCCAAGCAGTGAGGCCCAGTGGTGGTTAACATTCGATTGATGACCGAAGCCGACGTGGCCCTGGGCATGCGCCTCAAGCAGCAGGCCGGCTGGAACCAGTTGGAGGCCGACTGGCGGCGGATGCTGGCCCTGCAGCCCGACGGCTGTTTCGTGGCGGAGGTCGATGGCGTCGGCGTCGGCACCACGGTCGCTTGCGTCTTCGATGACGTGGCCTGGATCGCGATGGTGCTGGTGGATGCCGAGGTCCGCAGCCAGGGCATCGGCAAGGCGCTGATGACGCACGCCCTGGAGTTTCTGGATCGGCAAGGTGTTCGCGCCATTCGCCTGGATGCCACGCCACTGGGGCAGCCGCTTTACGAAAAGCTGGGCTTTCAGGTGGAGTACACGCTGGTCCGTTATGCGGGCGTCTTGCCAGTGCTGGCGGATCAAGCAAGCGGCACGGTCGTGCGGACGGCTCCCCGCGAAACCTGGGACGCCCTAGTTGCCCTGGATACCGCGATTAACCGCACGAACCGCGGTAAGTTTCTCCTGACGCTGTTCGCGGAGAATCCCACGGCGGTGCGGTACGTGCCGCAGGGCGACGGCGTCGCCGGCTATCTGGCCGTGCGGCCGGGCTGCAACGCCTTGCAGCTGGGTCCGTGCATGGCGTCCGGAATCGCCGGTCTCCTGCTGCTGGCCGACGCCTGGTGCCGTTATTCCGGCCAGCGAGTGTTCCTCGATGTGCCCAAACAGCACGGTGCCGCGCCACGGCTGGCGGAGCAGCTGGGCTTGCAGGCCCAGCGGCCGCTGGTGCGGATGTGCCGAGGACCGTTGGTCCACGAAGATGCGCTACGCTTTTGGGCCAGTTCGGGACCGGAGTTGGGGTAAGGAAGTCAACGCTTCTGCGAAGCGTCGCTAACCGATGAGCGCACCCATGATCGCGAATGCCGTCCCTCGATCGATCACGGATGTCGCCCAGCTGGAAGACCTGCTCAGCGAACCTTCGCCGGGCGCCATCGAGACGCTGGCCC
>JAGVLI010000506.1 GCA_020054355.1 Planctomycetales bacterium
GCCATGCTTACCTGGCACAGGAAGCGCCGGGCGGCCAGCTGCTGCCCACGTCGCTCTGGCACCTGGACGATCGGCCGAAATACGAGGCGTTTCGTCGGGGCACCCTGAAAACTCCCTGCCGCAAGGGAGAAGGCTTGCCGGGACTGGTGCAGCTGCAGGCCCGCTCCGTCTGCATGAATAACGTGCATGAAGCCGCGGCTTTCGGCCGCTGCCAGCTGGCCGGCGAAGCCGACCTCCGCACCGCCCTGGGCGTACCCGTGTTGGCAGGCAGCGAGGTCGTGGCCGTGCTGGAGTTCTTCACACCGAAAATCGTCGTCCTGAACGAGCGGTTCCTCGCAGCCATGAACCACCTGGGCGTTGAATTGGGACGGGTCGTGGAGCGCAACCGGGCGCGAGATGCGTTACAGGAAGTGGAAGCGCGCTTCCGCTGCGTCACCGAGTCGGCTCCGGAAGCCATCGTTTCCGCCAATCAGGAGGGCGTGATCCTGACCTGGAACCGCGGCGCGGAAGCGATCTTCGGCTACACGGAAGCGGAGGCAGTCGGCCAGCCGTTGACCGTGCTCATGCCGGCGCGCTACCACGAAGCCCACCGCCAGGGTCTGCGGCAGCACTCGTCCGTCCAGGCCCCGCCGGCGCTCGGCCGGACGCTGGAGTTCCACGGTCTGCGGAGCAACGGCGCCGAATTCCCCGTGGAAATCTCGCTGGCGCGCTGGCGGTCGGCCCGGGGCACGTTTTACAGCGGCATCCTGCGCGACGTGACGGAACGCAAGCGCGCGGAGGAATCCGTGCGCATGAGCGAGGCCATGTTCAAGGGCCTCTTCGATGCCGCGCCCGACGCCATCGTGGTCCTCGATCGGGAAGGCAAGATCTTTCGCATGAACCGGCTGGCCGAGCGGATGTTCGGCTACCAGGATCTCGATCTATTGGGTGAATTCGTGGAAATCCTCCTTCCCGAACGCCACCGGGAATGCCTTTTGCAGGAACGTACTTCCTACATGGCCGATCCACGTCCGAAGCTGCCCGCCCCTCGGTTCGACCTGCACGCCCGTCGGCAGGACGGCAGCGAGGTCCCTGTCGATATCACCTTCGGCACGCTCAAGACCGATCACCATGTGCTGATGGTGGTCACGGTGCGCGACATCACCGAGCGCAAGCAGGCCGAGGAAGCACTGCGGGCCGCCCACGACAAGCTGGAAGTCCGCGTGCAGCAGCGCACGGTCGAGCTGGCCCAGGCCAACCAGGCGCTGAAGGCCGAAATGCACCAGCGCGAACGGGCGACCGCGCAAGTGCGTGCCTCGCTCAAGGAAAAGGAAATGCTCCTGCGGGAAGTGCATCACCGCGTCAAGAACAACCTGCAGATCATTTCCAGCCTGCTGAGCATCCAGTCGCACGGCATCCGGGACCCCCAGGCCCTGACCGTTTTCAAGGAGAGCCAGAACCGCGTGCGGTCGATCGCCGCCATCCATCAGAAGCTGCTGCGCTCCGACGACCTGGGACGCATTGACTTCGGCGAATATGTCCACACCCTGGCGGAAAGCCTGTTCCGCTCCTACGGCGTGGACGACCAGGTCATCCAGCTGAAGATCGACATTGACGAGCTGCGCTTCGGGATCGACACGGCCATCCCCTGCGCCCTCATCATCAACGAGCTGGTCACCAACGCCCTGAAACATGCCTTCCCGGAGCGACGCGCGGGAGAAATCGGCGTCCGCCTGCGGGCCGACGGAGCGGAGCATTATCGCCTGACCGTCTGGGACGACGGCAACGTCCTGCCCGGCAACTTCGACATTCACGGAGGAGACTCGGTCGGCTTCCAGATCGTCAACGCGCTGACCGAGCAGCTGGACGGCTCCCTGGAGCTGGCCACCAACGGCAAGACCGCCTTTCACATTCGCTTCACCGAGCTGAAATATCGGGAGAGGAGATAGCAACATGACTGCAGCACAAATCCTGGTCGTCGAGGACGAACGCATCGTGGCGCGCGGCATCCAGCGCGAATTGCAAGATATGGGCTACGAGGTGCCCGAGCTGGCCAGCACGGGCGAGGAAGCCGTCCAGAAGGCCGACCAGTTGCGGCCGGACCTGGTCCTGATGGACATTGTCCTCAAGGGCCAGCTCGACGGCATCGAGGCCGCCCGCGCCATCCGGGAGCGGTTCGACATCCCGGTCATTTATCTGTCGGCCTACGAGGACGAGAACACGCTGGGCCGGGCGCGGCTCACCGAGCCGTTCGGCTATCTGCTGAAGCCCTACGAAGAGAAGGAACTGCACACCACCATCGAGATGGCCCTGCACAAGCACCGCATGGAGCAGCAGGTGAAGCACGCCGAGCGCTGGCTGCATGCCACGCTCCGGAGCATCGACGATGCCGTGCTGGCCACGGATGCCCGGCTGGCCGTCCGCTTCCTCAATCCCATCGGCGAAGCGCTCACCGGCTGGGACGCCGCCGATGCCTTTGGCCAGGACCTGGCCGAGGTCTGTCAGCTGCGCGACGAACGGACCGGTGTTCCCGTGGACAACCTGGCGGGGCGCGCCATCCGGGAAAGCGTCGGCGTCGATCTGGCCGAGCGTGCCGTCTTGCTGGCGCGCGACGCACGCAAAACGCCGGTCGAGGGGCACGTCGCCCCGATCCACGACGATCATGGCGTGTTCATCGGCGTGGTCCTGGTGCTGCGCGACGTCAGTCAACGGCGGCAGCTGGAAGAGCTGCGCCGCCAGAACGAGGAACAGCGCCGGCAAGCGGAGAAGATGCAGGCCATCAGCCGGCTGGCGGGCGGCATCGCGCACGATTTCAACAACCTGCTCACGGTGATTCTCGGCAACACCACGCTGGCCGCGTCCGAATTGCCGGC
>JAGVLI010001059.1 GCA_020054355.1 Planctomycetales bacterium
CCGTGGTCGCGGTCGGCCGGGGCGTCGGCAGCGTCAGCACCTGGCTGTCCGACACCGCCGGCGGCGGATACAGGCTCGCCAACACTTCCGCTAACTCCGCCGGCGACTGAAATCGGTCTTCGCGGCGTTTGGCCAGCAACTGGCGGACCACGGCACACACTTCGACCGGCGTCTGGGGCGCCAGCTGTTCGAGCGGCGTCGGCTCTTCGTACTGATGCTTGTACAACTTCTGTTCCGGCGTGGCATTCGGAAAAGGCGCTTGCCCGCTCAGCAGGTAGTAGAACGTGCACCCCAGGCTGTAGAGGTCGGCGCGGATATCGACGCTCGGCGAGCCGGCGGCCTGTTCCGGAGCCAGGCAGTCGAAGGCGCCCATCGGCGTGTGGTGTTCGGCCAGGGTGGCGGAGCGCTGCATGCTTTCCTGGCTCGGCGCATGGGCCAGGCCGAGGTCCAGCACCTTGATTAGCCCCTTGGAGGACCGCAGCAGCTTCGATGGCTTGACGTCCCGGTGGATCAGGCCGCGTTCGTGGCCGTAGGCCAGGCCGCAGGCCGCTTGCCGGATGCACTCGCAAGCCTGCTCCACGGGCAGCGGCCCTTGCTGCCGTACCAGCTGCAGCAAGTTGACGCCCTCGACATACTCCATGACGAGAATATGCGAATCGCCGATCTGGTCGGCATCGAAGGCATGGACCACGTTCAGATGGCTCAACTGGGCCGCGGTACGGACCTCGTGGTAGAAATGCCGCACGGCCTCGGGGTCGTGCAGGCGTTCGCGGCGGATCCGCTTCAGGGCGACCACGCGGCGCATCTTCTGATGCCGGGCCTTGAAAACCGTGCCCATGTCGCCTTCGCCGAGCCGTTCGAGCAGCACGTAGGCGCCGATCAGCAGTTCCTGGGAGCGCCCCTGCAACAGCAAGTTGACCTGGTAAGGCGTCAGCCAGTTGCGCTGCATCAACTCCTTGGCGAGGGCTCGCGGTTCCGGAAAAGTCGGGCCGATCCGGTCCAGTTCGGTCAGTTGCTGGGGCGCGAGCAGGCAAAGCGTGCGCAGGCGCTCCAGCAGACCGGGGACGGTGGCGCTTGACATGGAGAGGCTCTCGGCCGCGGGGCGATCGTGAGGTCGCTGTATTCTAATCCGAAGAACGGCGGGAAGCGAGCAGCGAACTTCACTTCGCGCTCGCGAATTCCTCGCGGACGATAATCTGGATTTTCGCGACTCGCAGGGCAATCGAGTCCGAGCCTGGGTCAGGGCTCGACCTGGGGCGCGCGGCGGCCTCCAGAACATGCGCGGTGGGCGCGCGGCCGATCAGCCGGACGCCCATGTATGCGGGCGGACGTTGCTTTCCATCTGCTCGGCAAACGGGCTACCGCCGCTCCCACACGGCAGGCAGTTTTTTCGAGTCCTCGCCGTAGGTTTGCGAGACGACGAAGCCGCTGGCCTGCGAAGTGTAAAAGATGCGGCCGTTGGAAACGACGGCGCCCAGGCATTCACGCGAGTCAATCGCGGGGCCGGTCGAGACCAGCTTGCCGCCGTCGGCGAGGTCGATCATGTCCATGTTGGCCCCCAGAATGTACGAGCCGGACATGGTGAACCGGCAGCAAGCGTAGTTGTGATCGACGCCGCCGACGACCTTGCCGGTCTGTCGATCGAAGACGTTGCCCCGGCCCCGCAGCGCGTTGGAGAAGATGTACTGGTCGCCCACCGTGACGACGTTGAGCGCCGAGGTGATCGGGTCGGACTTCCAGACGAGCGCGCCGTCCTTGGCGTTCAAGCACCACACGAAACGGTCTTTCGTGTCTTCGCTGGCCTGGTTGTTGCCGCCCAGGTACAGCCGGCCGTCGCGGGCGGACAGCGTGCATTTGGCGGTGACGAAGTACTTGGTCGTCAGCCAGACCACCTCGCCGGTCTTGGGGTCCAGGCAAGCGGTCAGGCCGTTATTCTCCGCCGGCAAGCCGCGCTTGAAGCGCAGGCTGGACGCATAGCCGAAGAACGTGGAATAGAACAGCTTGCCGTCCAGCAGACAGATGCCGCAGTCATTGCCGCCACGGCCGTACTCGGAAAAATCCTTCCGCCAGACCACTTTGCCGGTATCCAGGTCCCAGGCCCAGAGCAGCGGACGGTTATCCTTCGGATAGAACGGGTTGTCGTTCGAGTAAATCCAGGACATGACTTCCTTCTTGTCGGCCGCAGGCTCCGGCGTGCCCTTGAACGTGAACGGCTTCTCCGTGCCCTGGATGGCATACTCACCCGAACCAGACGCATAAATCGCCAGGTTGCCGTGTACCACCGGCGGAAACTGCCGGCTCCAGCTGGGCGAGCCGGTGAACTGCGCTTCCCACGTCAGCTTGCCCGTGGCGGCGTCCAGGCAGCGCATGAGCGACTGCTTGATGCCGGCCTGCGGAATGAGCAGCTTGCCGTTGACGTAGAGCGGCGACGTGAACGACAGATAAACGTCGGGCCAGTACCGGCGCCACAGCAGGCGACCGGTGTCCTGCTCCACCGCGATGACTTGCCCCTCGGCCGTGTGCAGGTACATCCGGCCGCCGCCGCAGACCGGCAGGTGCTTGATGGTGCCTTCCAGCCGGCGGGCCCAGCGCATGCGGAGCGGCGGCTTCAAGCCCTGGACGTTCGCATTCGTGCCGGCGAAGTCCCCATAATTCGTGTACCAGTCGTACTTGGCCTCGGCCAACGCGCCGGTGAGGGGACTGCGGATTTTCGCGACTTCCAGGTCCTTTTGCGGCAGCGGCGCTTTGCCGTCCGGCGATAGCACGTAAAGATACCCGTCCTCGCACGGCACGTAGACCCGGCCCGCGGCAACAGCGACCGGCGCGGTGATAGGCGCTCCGAACGCCGTCGCGAAAGACCAGGGCGCGCCGCCGGCCAGGGGCACGACATACAGCTTGCCGTCCAGGCCCCCGTAGATGACGTGGTCGCGCGTCAGCACGGGCGGGCAAATAGAGGCGGCTGGGCAGAGCACCTCCGGTTTCGTTTCCCCCGCCTTGTGTCGGCACAGCCCCAGACCTTGTTCGGGCTTCACCCGATAAACGTCGGCGCCGCGAACGCTCACCGAGGCAAAGCTCAGCAAGCCGGGCAGGTGGATCGCCGTCTGGGTGCCCTTGACGAAATCCGTCTGCACCTTGCCGTCCGCCAGACGCAGGATTTCGACCCGGCCGGCGTTGTCGCGGCGGTGCCACTGGACGTAAACGTTGCCGGCCGCGTCGGCGCTCTGACCAAACGTCGCCGGGAATTCGGAACCGTCATACGCGGGGATAGTCGCCGCAGCGCGCAGCTGCGGCGCGGCACCGGCGTCTTCCAGAAAGACCGTCCGTCCGCCCGCCGGCATGACGACGGTCTTGCCGATCAGGCAGATGTCGCGGGAACAGACGAAATGGTCGCGCCACGTGACCCGGTTCGGCCGCGCCTTGGTCCAGTCCTCTCCGCTCCAGCGGTCGCCGTCGAACTTGACGACCTCCTTGACGAAGTCCCAGGTCCAGACCGTCTCGCCGTCCGGCTTGAGCGCATACACCCGCGCACCCAGCGTCGCGAAGTAGACGCGCTCGGTCCCGGCCGCCGGCGAGGAGAAGATCGGCTCCTTGCAGTCGATCTCGCGGACGACGGCGCCCGTATCCCGGTCGAGGACGTGGATGTAGCCGGCCGTCGTGCCGACGTGAACGTATTTGCCGATCACCGCCGGCGCGGCGACGTTGTTGCAGTTCCCCGGCCCGCCGCGCGTGGCAAAGCGCCAGAGCACCTTGAGCGTCTGGGCGTCGATGGCCGAGACCACGCCC
>JAGVLI010000280.1 GCA_020054355.1 Planctomycetales bacterium
GTCCTCCGCCCGGCAGTTCGGCAACCGCTCCTCGAAGAGCCCGGCCACCGTGGTCGCCTCGGCGACTTCGATGTGGTCGGCGAAGCCGCCTCCGTGGTTATTGATGAAAAGGATGACCATGGGATCTCCTCCGTTTCAAATGGGGACAGAAGGTTCGGTTGGTGAATGACAGATGGCGGATCAGTGCTGGTCGGGGGCCCAGCCGAAGTACAACCGGGGATCGTGCTGAAAGGCCAGGCTGCCGAGCTGGCCGTCGGCCTTGCGGCGAACGACGACATACGGGGCCAGGAAGCCGAGCACTTCAAAGTCACGGGCCAGCTCGTCGGTGTTCCAGACCTGGCCGTGCTTCGCTACCAGCGCTTCCCGTGTGGCTGTGACGGCGTTGATCTGGGCCAGCTGGGCGCGGCGGATGGCCTCGGTCGGATCGGTCATGATTCTCCTTTCTGCTGGAAGGATGGATCGTCAGCCTGGCGCATCAGCACGCGGCAAACCTCGGGCGGCGGCGCCACCCGCCCGGCCTCGGCCAGCATGGCCCAAACCTGGGCGTAGACGCCACCGCGCTGCCAGTCTTCGAGCACCGCCTGCAAGCCATGCCGGCTGCGCCGGTCCGACTCGGCGCCGGTCTGGTGACTGTCAAAGAACGCACAGCCAAAGGGAGCGACCGGATGGATGGCACAACGACCGTCGGCGGTGAGAAACCGGCAGGCCCCGTCCTCTCGTCGCGCCGGAACCAGGGTGGGGATGCGAAAGACCCGGCCGCCGCGCAGCACCTGGGCGCCGGGCGAAGCCAGCAGGTGCTGTCGCGACCAGGCGAGCAGGTCCTCGTCGGGAGCTAGCTGCTCACTGATGCGCGGCAAATCGGCGGGAACCAGATAGCCGGGGATGAACCGGCAGTTGCGGACACAGTCCGGGCAACCGCAGACCGTGCGGGCCAGGCCGAACTCGTTGCGGCCCGGATCGATGGTCGGCAAGGCATGCTTGACCACGGAACCTCCTGGTAAGAAGTGCAGTCGTGAGGTGCGCGGGCGGAGGCGATGAGGGATGAACACGCAGTGCGGTCAGACGGCAAACACGCTCACCAGGACGAGCACCCAGGCGGCGGAGGTCAGGAAGACGATGCCGGGATTCCAGCAGAGCCAGACACCCAGGGCCATGGCGGCTGGGACGAGCATTCGCTGGGCGCCGGCGAGGAGCAGGCCGCCTCCGTGCTCGACGCGGAACTGGCCGTCGGGACCGAGATGGTGCTCGACCGCCTGGACGATGGCGGAAGTAGTCGCCAGCACCAGCTCCGGGCCGGCCTGGGCAGCCCCGGCCAGAATCTCCGTCAAGCCCTGGAGCGGCTGGATGACGAGCACGTCAATCGCCGCCCGGACCGCCCGGGCGCAGCCGTGAAGCACTTGCGAGACGAACATGACGTGGTCCTTTCCTGTTGGAGTTTGAATGGAGTACGCAGAATCGACGACTGGACCGATAAGCGGCCCTTCATATGATTCTGGTGCAAGAATGGCCGGAATTTAGCTGTTGGGGGAGTGGCAGTTGAGGGGAGAGGAAGAGGAAGTGCCCTGCCCGTCTGTCTTCCGGGTGTCGCCCATCACCTGAGCCGGCAGGGGCAGGAGAATGCGAGGAAGCCGAGAAGGAAGTGTTTTACCGCGCCACGTGCGGTTCAACCCAGACCGCGTGGGCGCCCTCGTACTTCCCCCGGACACGCGACGCGCAGCTCCAGCACGTCCACGCCGGCGACGCTGACCATGCACCCCTGCGGCTCTCGGGACAGCTTCACAGGCTTCGATGTCCAGAGCGGCTTGCCGTCGCCCAGGACGACGAACGTGATCGGCGTCAGCGATCCGCCGGTATGGTCGTGCAGGGCCACCGAGGCCTTGAACATCTTGGCCGACTTGCCGAGCTTGTACTTGATTGCCGCGTGGTCGTTGGCCGGCAGATGCAGCCCTCGCCCGTTGGGCGAACGGACGGCCTTGGCACTGTTCAGTCGAATGGGTAGAACGACCCGAGTGCCGAACTGCCTTCATCTGATCGAGGTCGCGATGGGAAAGGCCCAACGCCAAGTTCTCTTGGTAGGTTTTCTCTTGGTCGGCCTGGTTTCGTTGTTTCCGCCGCGAACCTACAGCTTCGTGGGTGAGCATGTGGCCCACTTCAAGAGCAACGAGAGGTTCTTGCACGGCCTGACGGCGTCGCGCGGCTTTTTGCTAAGTATCGATGGTCAATATTCGGAGGAGAACCGGGTTATCACTGGCTCAGGGATGAGCATTTTTCGCGTGGAGATTGACCTGGCCCGTTGGTTTTGCGAGGTGGGCCTCATTATCGCCGTGACCCTCGCTACCTCGCTCTGCGTCTATCCGCGCAAACCGGTTAACGTCCCAGCTAGTCCGTTCGCCAGCGAGTCGGGGAAGGGCCAGGCATAAAGCGTCAGGCCATCATCGGCGTCAAGCGCCATGAACCTGAACGATGCTCAATTCCTGCGTGACGTCGGCGACCGCATCCGCGAGGCCCGCCAGGGCCGGAAGTGGACCCAGGCCGACCTGGCCGAGCGCTGCCGCTTGCACCGCACCTACATCGGCTCGGTCGAGCGCGGCGAGCGCAACGTCTCCCTCCTCAATTTGCGGCGGATCGCCAAGGTGCTGCGCGTCGCTTTGACCGCGCTGTTTCCGGATTCCTGAGCGGCCGTGTCGAAGGACGCTGCTACCGGGTCAGGGTGAAGGTGACCTTGCCCAGCGCGGCATACCGGGCGAACACGCTCCGGACGGCGCTCCGCAGGGCCGTGTGGAATCGTGCGTTCCGGAGGGCCCGACGGATGGCGCGGCCGGGCTCGGCCCGCAGACCGGGCGGGATGAATAGGGAGAGGTGAATCTCGTCGATCAGAATTCTCTTGGCCATGGCCTCCTCGGCGTCGAGACGGCCCCGCCCTACACGCCGGGCCGGGGCGATAGGGTGACCCCGGCGGTGGGGCAAACAAAAACCCCAGGGGATCGCCCTGGGGTAGCAGGCAGTAGTCGTTTCGCTCACGAGCGATGCAAGCTGGTGCCGATGGTCCGCAGCCAGCCGGCGACCTCGCCATCCGGGTCGCGCTGGGCCAGGCGCTCGGCCGTCATGCGCCGGGACGCCTTGATGCTCAGCTCGATGGCCATGGCTCCCGCCA
>JAGVLI010000577.1 GCA_020054355.1 Planctomycetales bacterium
GCCGCATCCTGGTCCTTGAGGGCGGCGGTGAAGGCCGGCAGCACCGCCTTGCCGTCCGCGCCGACCTGCGCCAGGGTCAGCAGGACGCTACGTCGCACTTCCACGTCCGGGTCTTGCAGCAATCCGAGCAGACCGGGGATGGCTTCCTTCGCTTCCGCGCCGATCAGTCCCAGATCGCGGACGGCCTGGACGCGCTGGTCGCGGTTCGGATGCTGGAGCGACTTGACCAGCGCCGGCACCATCTCCTTGGCCAGCCAGCCGGCGACCAGGTCGCGCTTCGGGTTGTAGTCGTGGATCTTGGGACTGACCTTCAACCCCTGGACCTTGCCCCGGCCCGCACGCAAGTCATCGCGATTGCCCTCGACCAGGACTGGGACCACCGCTTCCTTGCCCGTCAGCATGACTTCGAGCGCGGCCGACAGCTGGGCCGGGCTGCCGCAGTGCCAGCGGCTCAGGAGCGTCGGGTCGGCGTAGATGCTGTACCAGAACTCCCAGTCCCGCCGGGGGCACATGGTGGCATACCAAAGGCCGTCGATGTAGGTATGCCCGAAATCGCCGTAGGGGTCGTACTTCAAACAAAACATGACGGCCGTCTTGCCCGGCTCGGCCCACTGCAGGGCGTACTTCCAGTCTTTCTCGTCAGGACGAATGGGCACGTCGCCGGGGCCGTTGTGGGCAGGCGTGTTCTTCAGATCGAAGACGTGCTTGATCGTCTCCTTGGGATACTTGCCCTTGAGGTCGCGGACCTTCGTGTAAATGATGACGCCCTTTTCCTTGCTGACCTTCTCGACGCGTACCAGCGTGACATAAGTCGAATTGGACAGCTGGCCGAGCGTCGTCACCGGCACCGTGATGTAAGCGCGGGCGGGCTGGACCCAGAGCAGTCCCAGCAATAAGCCCACCAGCGTCAGCCACGCGGTCCGCGGATGCCAATGGTTCACGGCCAGTACTCCGTCTTGAGGATCGGGCGGCAGGAAATGCCTTCGAGTCAATTAACCGCAGGCAGCGGAACGTTACTTGTGGATCTTGAATCGTTCCAGCTGCGCGGCCAGAGTCTGATAATTCCGGAAAACCAATAGCTCGCCGCTGCACCCCGCCGGCTTCCTCCAGCACCCAGCGCACGCCGTCAAAGGGGCAAAGTAATGTTGAGCGGCGCTTTAGTGCGCGTATGATGCAAGGAAGCAACAATGGGCGATGGGGGAAGAAGATGGTAATTACCCTCGATTCCGCGTTGGAAGCTACACTGAACGAACTGGCCCGGCGACAGGGGGTTGCCCCTGAAGTGCTGGCGGTCAATGCCCTGCGCGAGCGTTTCCTTGCTGCCGCCCTGCAACCGCTGGATGAGTGGGAGCGCGGCCTCCTCGAAGCAGCGCGGCCCTGGGGGGTTTCCCTGCCCAATTCCGCTTTGAGCAGCGAAGGTCTCTACGATTGATGGCCTTTCTCATCGATACCACCATCCTGGTGCGGCTGGCGAACGCAACTGATTGCTGAAAATGGCAAGACAAAAAAGCAAGCGAGTCAGCGACTCTCCTTGTTGATTTTCAACCGTTCCAGTTGCGCCGCCAGTGTCTGATAGTTTCGGTAGCCCAACAGCCCGGCGGCGCGGCGCTGCACCCCGCCGGCTTCTTCCAGCGCCCGGCGCAGGTAGTGCCGCTGAATCTGCTCCAGGTGCCGTTCCAGGGAAAAGCCTTCGCCCAGAGTCGCCTCCAGCAGATTTTCGACTGCCCGCCCCGGAACTTCTGCGACGGCATCGGCGAGGTCCCGCCGGTCGATGACCTCCACGTCGGTCATCACCGCGGCCTGCGTCAGCGTGTTGTGCAATTGGCGCACGTTGCCCGGCCAGGTGTGCTTCTTCACATATTCCAGGGCGGCGCTCGACAATCGCTTGGGCCGGAACCCAGGCTCTTGCCGGGCGAAATCGCGGTTGATGCGGTCCAGCAACCGGCCGGCGATCGGCACGATGTCCTCGCGCCGGTCGCGCAGCGGCGGCAGCTTGATGGTGATGACCGCCAGCCGGTAGTAGAGGTCTTCCCGGAATTGCTGCCGGGCCACGCCGTCGAGCAAGTCTCGATTGGTGGCGGCAATCACGCGGACGTCGCTGGTCAGCGGCCGTGTGTCCCCAACTCGACAAAACACGCGCTGGCACGGCTGGTGATCGGGCGGTTGCAGCACCCGCAGCAACTTGGCCTGCATCGCCGGGTCGCACTCGCCGACCTCATCGAGGAACAGCGTGCCGCCATCCGCCTCCCGGAACGCACCGTTGCGATCCTCCGTAGCGCCAGTGAAAGCCCCCTTCTTGTGCCCGAACAGCTCCGACTCCAGCAGTTCCCGAGCAATGGCGGCGCAGTTGATGGCCACGAACGGCCCACGGCGTCGCGGGCTGGCGTCGTGCATGGCCCGGGCGAATAGCTCCTTGCCCGTGCCGCTCTCGCCGAGGATCAAAACCGAAACGTCGCGCTGGGCGGCCCGCCGGGCACGGCCGACGGCGACCCGGATGCCCCGGCTGTTGCCGGCGATGTTTTGAAACCCCTGAACTTCCTGCGGACTCTGGCCGGCAAGCAGCTGGAGCCGGGCATCGGCGTCGCGCAGGACCTGCGGGACGTAATCCACGACCATGTCGAAGGGAATCTCGGTGGTCCAGGCCCTGCCTTCGTGGGTCTGGAAGAACCTGGCCGGCTGGTACTTGCTCTTACCCAGCAGCACCCAGATGGCGGTCATCGTCGGCGTGCCGGGGCTGAGGTGGATACACAGCTCCAGGTCCGTTGCGCGCGGTAAGCCGACTACGGACGCGAGTTCAGCGTCCACGATCTTGAAAATCTCGGCGTAGTCGGTGGGGTCCTTGACCTTGACCGGATGCAGCACCGCCGCGCCGCCGATCCAGCGCGCGTACAGCCGGTTCCGCAGGCTGCCATGACCGGACAGCAGATGGACTTCGTCGAAGGATTCCTGATCCAACAGGGATTTGAGCGGCCCCGATTGCCCCGCCAGCGGCGTCGGCGGATTCAAGCCCCGCAGCACTTCAGCCTGCTGGTCGGCGGGCAACGTGGCCGCCAGGGCGCGAAAGTCCGCGTACCCGATCCAGGAAAACAGGATTCTGCGGGACGGCATGGCATGCACCAATTTTTTGGACGTAATGACAAATCCATTTGTACCCAGTTGGCGATCCGCCCGCAACGTCGCTGCCAGCGAAAACAAACCGCGAGAGTTTCTGCCCGCGCCGTCATGCAAGAACTGCTTGCCCGGCGGACGTTTACGGCCCCGATATTTCCGTGGGAAGCAGTTGCGAGCGGCGAGACGGGTTCATGCACACCGTTTCCGGCATCCAGTGTGCTAAGGGAAGACCATCCTTCTCCGCTTCCTTGTTCGGCCGGCCTGAATTCCGGCGAGCCGATGGCGAAGGTTATCCGCTACACGTTCCGCCAAAAGGCGGGGGTGCTGGATGCAGCTGGCATGGCCGGCAAAACGCGGGCTCATCCCCCGCGAACTCATTCGGCGGGCACGGTGAGGGGACAGCCCAAGTCCCCTCACCGACCTGCCAGGCGACGCGGTCGTCAATCACCGTTTCCACATTTTCCGGCCAACTGGAGTCTGGGCCTTGACCGCTTCCTATTCCCGGTATTTCTCGACCCGCCAGACCGTGCAGTCCGAACCGCTTCCCGGTAGCAACCAGGTTCCGAACAGCGCCGGCGGCTACGCCTTCGCCGTCGATGACTGGACGCGCCTCGACCGCTTCCTGATCCTGGGCGCGGAAGGTGGCAGCTACTACGCCGGTGAGCGGCAGCTCGCCGTCGAGAACGCCAAGGTGGTGTGGCGCTGCCTCAACAGTGACGGCTTGCGCACCGTGCAGCGGATCCTCGAAATCAGTGAGTCGGGCCGCGCTCCGAAGAACGATCCGGCCATCCTGGCCCTGGCTATGTCCGCCAGCCTGGGAGACCTGGAAACCCGTACCGCCGCCCTGGCCGCCCTGCCGCGCGTGTGCCGGATCGGCACGCATCTGTTCCAGTTCGCGGAGAACATCGAGGCATTTCGCGGCTGGGGCCGCGCCTTGCGCCGGTCAGTCGCTGGCTGGTACACCCGCCTGGAGCCGCGCGCGTTGGCCTATCAGCTCGGCAAATATCAGCAACGCAACGGCTGGTCGCATCGCGACCTGTTGCGGTTGGCCCACCCGAAAGTCGAAAAGGGTTCGCCCACGGAACGGGCGCTGGCCTGGGTGGCGGGCAAGTTCGACGCAACCGAGACTCCGGCCACCGATCCGCTCGCATTCCTCGGCGCCATGGAGCAGGCCAAGCGGGCGACGACGAAGTCGGAGATCGTCCGCCTCATCCGCGAGCATGAACTGGTCCGCGAGTGCATTCCCACGCAGTGGCTGAACGAGGCCGAGGTGTGGGAAGCCCTGCTCGACAAGATGCCGTTGACGGCCCTGGTCCGCAACCTGGCGACGATGACCCGGATCGGCTTGCTGTCGCCGATGAGCGCTGCCGTCAGGAAGGTCGTAAGCGACCTCGGCAACGCGCGGCGCTTGCAGCAATCCCGGCTCCATCCGGTGGCCCTGCTGGCGGCCCTGAAGACCTATGCCGCCGGTCGCGGAGAACGCGGCCGAAACTACTGGCAGCCGGCGCCGGAAATCGTGAGTGCCCTGGACGACGCCTTTCATGCGGCGTTTGGCAATGTCGAATCGACGGGCAAACGCTGGCTGCTGGCGCTGGATGTGTCCGGCAGCATGGCCGGCAGCACGATTGCCGGCATCCCCAACCTGTCCGCCCGCGAAGGGTCGGCCGCCCTGGCGCTGTTGACCGCGGCGACCGAGGCGGACCATCACATCGTCGGCTTCACCGGCCGAGGCTTCCGCATCAACGGCACGCAGCCTGTCACCGTGGGCGGCTGGGCCTGGCACGCGAATAACGGCGCCGGGGTGGAACCGCTGCGCATCAGTCCGAGGCAACGGCTGGACGATGCGATCCGTGCCATCAGCGGTCTGCCGATGGGGCCGACCGACTGTGCCCTGCCGATGCTCTACGCCCTGGAGGCCAAGATCAAGGCGGATGTGTTTGTCGTCTACACCGACAGCGAAACCTGGCACGGACAGATTCACCCAGTTCAAGCATTGCGGCGTTACCGCGAGCGCCTGGGTATCTCGGCCAAGCTGATCGTCGTCGGCCTGGTGAGCAACGGCTTCACGATCGCCGACCCGGAGGATGGCGGAATGATGGATGCGATCGGCTTCGATACCGCCATGCCACGGCTCATCAGCGACTTTGCCGCCGCGTGACTGCCTGTTGGAGAAATTCACCCAAAAATCTGCCTGGCACCGCGTCCGCTCGACGGTCGTCGATTCGCCTCGAAAAGTAAACGATCAGACGACCGGATCCCCGCGCCTCGAAGGCGAGTCGCGCTAGGGTTCTTGATCCACGAAACTTGTTGCAATTGAGCCAAGTTTGACGCGGGTACTGTTTGTCGTTTGCACCACCGTCCCAGCGCCGCGTCCACGGCGTCAAAACCGCGGCGCAATTCGGGCGGACTGTCCTCGGACTCC
>JAGVLI010000511.1 GCA_020054355.1 Planctomycetales bacterium
CCCACAGGCGCACGCTCTGGTCCTGGCGGGCTGGGACAAGAGCGTGCGCCTGTGGGACGTGGTCGCGGGGAAGGAACTCCGCGCCTTCGACGGCAAGCGCAACCAGAGGCCGGCGTTCGCCGTCGCGCCGGACGGCAAGTTCTTGGCGGTGGTCAGCGGGAGCAAGTCCGTCCAGATTTTCGACGTTGCCACGGGCCGGGAGGTCCGGGTCATCGAGAGTCCGGAATCGGTTGGCTCGGTCGCTTACGCGCCGGACGGCAAGACCCTGGCCACCGCCGGCAAGTTGCTGCAGCTGTGGGACACCGCTTCGGGAAAGGCAATCCGCACCGCGGACGGGCCAGGCACCGTCTGGATCGGTTTCATGCCGGACGGCAAGGGGCTGTTGACCTACGACGTGGATCAGCAGCTTATCCTGTGGGACGAAAGAAGAAAGAGGGAAAGAAGAAAGAGGACGCAGCTCGTTTTGAACGGAAACGAGCTGCGTCCTCTTTCTTCCTCCTCTTTCTTCCTCACATGAGCAGGTCGGCTACCCGCACCCTGGCCGCCGGCGCGGCGAGCGGTGAGACGGCATCCGCCGGGCCGAGCGTCTGCTGGCTGGAGTAATCGCCGGCTTGGGGGTCGCGATAAACGAGCAGCCGCCGCCCGTTGACGTCCACCACCCAGTAGTCGCGGATGCCGGCGCGGGCGTACAGCAACTGTTTCTCGTTCGTGTCGAAGTCGAGCGACGAGTCCGCCACCTCCACCAGCAGGTCCGCCGTCGTCGGGTGCCCCGTGTAGTCGCGCGGCCGGCCTGGGACGACGGCGACATCGGGTTCCGGGTCGGTGTCCTGGCCCAGGATCAACGGCAACTGCTGCCGCAGCCACCAGCCGATCCCGAACGCGCTGCGGAGCGCCTCTTCGACCAAGCCAAGCGTGATCGCATGGGGCGGATTCATGGGCCCTTGCTCCAAAATGACGCCGTCGATCAGCATGGCCTGCCGGCCTTCAAACAGACCCAAGTCGCCGAACCGGTGAAACTCAGCGCACGTCCAACGCAAGGGCCGAGGGCCAGCCGGCGTGGGGAGAGATGACGGCAGCAAAATTGTCGTCACGGCAATACCTCCTGCTTGGCACGACCTCCGATTCTAGCCCGCCAATCTTCTCCGAGTCCAGACGAGGAGCGAAAGGTGAAGAGGACGGATAAAAAAAAAGGTGTCAGATACTTAAGTTACGGGATCGTCGAGCGTACCTTTTCCGAAGGCGCTTCCCGAATTGCATCCTCGGCGGGCGCTGGCGGGGAATCGGGGGTTTCCGTCGGCGGCTTCGGAACCACGGCCGTCGGCTCGCTCTTGCCCCAGAGCAGCAGCAAGGCCGCCACCCCCAACACCGGCGCCAGGCCGGCCACCGCCAGTCCTTCCGCGTACGATTGCGTCTGCTTGATCGAGTCGCCGGCCAACTCGTGGAGCAGCGCCATCATCAGCCAGTTGATGCAGCCGAGCGAGCCTGTCACCTTGCCCTGGTACTGGACCGTAATTTCCTGGCTGAACGAATAATAGTTCGGAAACAACCCCAGCGCCGCGAAGCCGATCAGCATGATCAGGCCGAGCAGCAGCGGCCCGGCCGGCAGGATGGCGACCACCACGCTCAGGGTGCATAGCGCCGCACAGACGGCGAACACCGCCACCCGGCTCCAGTGGACCGGCAAGCCGACGCGCGTCAGCCGCAGGGTGATGAAGCCAGCGGCGATGGTGCCGACGTCGGCGATGATGTAATAGGCCATGATGAACCGATTCGTGGCCTTCTCGTCGTAGCCGTGCGCCGTTTGCAGGAACAACGGCAGCCAGGCGCGAAAGTAATGCCAGGTGATGTTGATGGTCGTCACCAGCACCATCAGGGCGACGTAGCGCTGGATGAACAGGCGGCGCGGCAGCCGGTCGTCATTGCGCGTGATGTACAGCAGCCAGCCGAAGACCCAGCTGACCGCGACCACGGTCACCGCCACGCTGGTGGACAGCAGCAGGACCCGGTCGTCCGAGCAGACATGGACCAGCACGTCCACCAGCAACAACGGCAGCAACACCAGGAGTACGCAGAGTTGCGACAGGGGCGACGGCGCGCGGGCCATGTCCAGGTCGTCACGGCGCACCGAGCCTAGCCAGAGAAAGATCCAGGCAACGCCGATGACGCCGATGATCCAGAACGGGTAGCGCCAGCTGTCGGTCCAGCCGAGTGCGGCCATCACGATCAGCGGCGTCAGGATGGCCCCGAAGGCAGCGCCGCTCTGGAGCAAGCTGTTGCCCATCGAGCGTTCGGACGCCGGCAAGATGTGTTGCGTGGTGCGCAATGCGCACGGCCAGTGGCCGCCTTCCGCCAAGCCGAGCAGGAACCGACACAGCACCAGGCCGAGAAAGCCGTGGACCAGGCCCGTGGCGAAGCCCGCCGCCGACCAGGCCAGCACCACGGCGGGATAAATCCAGCGGATGTTGCCCCGGTCCACGACCCAGCCGAAGACGATGGCCCCCAGGGCGAACGCCCAGCCGAAGTATTTCTCGAGCAGGCCGTATTCAAACGTGGTGAGCTGAAACTCGTCGATGATCCGCTTCGCCATCAGGTTCAGCGTCTGCCGGTCCATGTAGTTGAGCATGGTCGCCAGCAGCAGGATGCCGCAGACCCACCACTTCCAGGAAGCGCCGCGGCCTGGCAGGCGAAGGTCCGCTGGATCGTTCGGCATGATCGGGATGCACCTCGGCAAGGGGACCGTGAAGAAGTGCGGACAGTGTAACGCAGGCCGCCGGCAAAGGCCACGCGCTGCCTGGGAGAATGACTTTGCCGTCGAACCGTGATAAAGTGGTGCAATGGTTGCCTGTACTTCGCCACAGTTCCTCGGCCGGCAAGCGCAGCGCCTGGCCCAACCATGCCATGCCATGACCACGCACCTCGGCTCCTGGATCGGACAAGAGCTGGCCGGCGGCCGCTATCAGGTCGTCGCCCAGCTCGGCGAGGGCGGCATGGGCCTGGTTTATCGCGCCACCGACCGCAACCTCGCCACCGACGTGGTCATCAAGGCGCCGCGCCGCTCGCTGCTGGAAGACCCGAAGTTCGCCGGCCGCTTCGCCCGCGAAATCCGCTCGCTGGTGCAGCTGCCGCATCCGCACATCGTCAAAGTGCTGGATGTCGGCGAGCACGACGGCTTGCCCTTCGCCGTCATGCAGTATCTCTCTGGCGGCACCCTCCGGGACCGGCTCAGCGCCGCCGACACGGTCACGGAAGCGTTGCGGCCCGATCGACTGCTCGGCTGGCTGAACGACGTGGCCGAGGCGCTCGACTTCATCCACGCCCGAGGCTATGTCCACCGCGACGTGAAGCCGGAAAACATCCTGTTCGACGACGCCGGCCACGTCTACCTGAGCGACTTCGGCATCGCCAAGATCGTGGCCGACTTGCAGACCAACTTAACCAACACCGGCGCGGTAGTCGGGACGCCACACTACATGTCGCCGGAGCAATTGCACGAAAAGCCCATCGACGGCCGGGTCGATCAATATGCTCTGGCAGTGATGGTCTACGAATTGTCAGCGGGCCGCCGGCCCTTCGAGGGGCCGAGCGCCCTGGTCATC
>JAGVLI010000079.1 GCA_020054355.1 Planctomycetales bacterium
CCGGCGGCGGGTTCCAGCGACAGGCCCAGGATCAGGCAGCCGGCCGTGAAGGCCCCGAGGAACAACCGTCCGAACAGTGACTGGCTCACGATCTTCCCCACATGGGCTGAAGGCAGCGGCGCGCGGCCGCAGGTCGAACCACGCAACTTGTCTATCCTATCGTCCCGGCACGATCCTTTCCCGCTTGCCGAATCGCCGTCCGGCGACGGGAAATTCCCGGCACGGCGTTATTGTCGCCAGAGTCACCGGTAATGCCAGAAGCGGCACAGGCTGGACAATTCCTCCGTTCGCCCACTCCGGTACAATCGGCACGTTCGCTTCAAGTTTTTCGATCGTTGCAACGATGATAAATGTCATGGCGACTCGAAAAACTATCGGCGTGTACCTCGGGCTGGCCCTCGTCCTGCCTGCGGTGGGTGCATTCCTGCTCAACCTCTCGTGGGGGCTGTGGGGCTCGCCGCCCGCACCCACGGAGGCGTGCGGCGAACGGCGCCTCTCCGAGCAGACCGACGCCGACGTGCTCGCCAAGAGCCACGGCTGCCTGACCTGCCACCAGGGCATCGAGCCGATGCATGCCAGTCCGCTGGTCAAGCTCGGCTGCACCGATTGCCACGGCGGCTGCGCCGATGCGCTGACCAAGGAGCAGGCGCACGTGCTGCCGCGCTTCCCGGAACGCTGGCCGACCTCCGCCAACCCGCCGCGCACGTTCGCGCTGCTGAACCAGGAAAGCCCGGAGTTCGTGCAGTTCATCAATCCCGGCGATTGGCGCAGCGCCCACAAGACCTGCGGCACCGTCGGTTGCCATGAAAAAGAGCTGTCGCTGAACCACAAGAGCATCATGGGCCACAGCGCCATGGTGCCCGGCTCGGCCCTTTACAATAACGGCTCGGCGCCCAACAAGATCTACCGCTGGGGCGAAATCTACGGTGAGGGCGGCGTCGCCAACCGCGTTTGGAGCAACCCGCGCGCCAGCCTGGAAGACATCAAGTACCGCGGCGTGGTGCCCTTCATCGACCCGCTGCCGCGCTTCGAGATCACCCAGCCGGGCAATGTCTTCCGCATCCTGGAAATCAACAACAACGCCACCAGCGTGCGCGGCCCCGGTACCGACTTCCGCATCGACGCCGTCTTCCTGAACCTGGTGAAGACCAAGCTCAACGATCCGACGATGGTGTTCCTCGGCACCAACGACCACCCCGGCGACTACCGCACCAGCGGCTGCTCGTCGTGCCATGTGCCTTACGCCAACGATCGCGATCCGAAACACTCCGGGCACCTCGCCCAGTACGGCAACAAGGGACACTACCACGGCAACGACCCGTGCATCCCGAGAAACGAATCCGGCCATCCGATCAAGCACCAGTTGACCCGCAGCATTCCGTCCAGCCAGTGCGTCAGCTGCCATTTCCACCAGGGCAGCGGCGCCTCGGCCAACTACTACGGCTACCAGTGGTGGGACTACGAAAGCCAGGCCCTCGAAGTCTATTCGCTCGTCGGCAACCCCGGCATGTCCGGCCATGTCGGCGGCGACAAGTACACCGGCGTCTGGGGCGGCCCCAAGAACCCGAACATGCCCGACCTGGCCCAGGAAGTGCCGAATTTCGCCGACTTCCACAACGGCGGCTGGCCGATGCAGGCCGTCTACAAGACCGACCGCAAGGGCCGCTGGCTCGACGGCAAGGACCAGGTCGTCGATTTCAACGACCCCAAGTGGCACGACAAGGTCGTCCACCTGGCCGACGTCCACATGGAACGGGGCATGCACTGCATCGATTGCCACTTCTACCAGGACAGCCACGGCAACGGGCAGCTGCACTCCGCCATGATCGACGAGATCGAGATCAACTGCAAGGATTGCCACGGCAACGTCAGCGAATACGCGAACCTGACGACCTCGAACGCGGTCGGCGGCAACAACCTGCGCAACTCGCGCACGCCCTTCGGCGAACGGCGCTTCGTCGAGCGCGACGGCAAGGTCTTCCAGCGTTCGGCGATGGTCAAGGGCCAGGAGTGGGAAGTCACGCAGGTCAAGGACGTGATTACCCCCGGCCATGCCAAGTACAACGAGAAGGCGCGCTACGCGAAGACCATCCAGCGCGACGGCAAGACCTGGGGCCACGTGCCCGAAGACAAGGGCTGCCTGGCGCATACCGAAACTTCGATGAGCTGCTATGCTTGCCATTCCTCGTGGAACAACACGTGCTCCGGCTGCCACCTGGACGCCTACACCAACCTGAAGACGCCCAACCTGCACTACGAAGGGGAAGAATCGAAGTTCTACTCGGCCTACAACCCGGAAGCGACCCGCACGGATGGCTTCTTCCTGGGCAAAAGCGGCACCGTGCAGGGCAACAAGACCAGTCCGGTGCGCTCGGCCAGCGGCGTGATCGTCTCGGCCCGCGACGGCAACCGGGCGATGGTGCTGCACCAGCAGCCGACCATCTCGGCCGAGGGCTTCAGCGGCCATGCGTTCACGCCCAATCCGCCGCACACCGTGCGCGGCAAGGAGACCAAGAAGTGCACCGATTGCCACGTCTCGGCGGCCAATGATAACAACGCCGTCACGGCGCAGGTCTACGGTCTGGGCGTCCACGGCACCGACATGATCGGCCGCTACGTCTGGACGGCGAACTGCAACAAGGGCCTGGAGGCGGTGCGCGTCACCTGCGGCGACGACTTCCCGCAGCCGGTGATCGGCAGCGATTTCCAGGGCATCCTCGATCCGGAAGGCTACAACCAGCATGTCTGCGACGGCGGCTATCTGAAGGAAGCCTTCCGCCACGATTCGTGCGACGCCCGCTGCGTCCAGCGCTACGGCGAATGGGTGATGATCGCCGACGGCGCTGGCGGCTTCCGCATCTTCGACGCGGCCAACATCGCCAACAAGAACGAAGCCCAGCGGCTGATCGAATCGCCGCTCAGCCCGGCGGGCCAGTCGCTGCGGGTGCCCTCGCGGAACGCCACCTGGATTGGCCTGCCGAGCGTGCTGACGATGGACAGCTGCCGGACGCAGCGGCCGGAGAACGAAGAGCAGCCCGTACATCCGCTGTTCAATCACGCGTTCATCACCGACACGGTCGAGGGCCTGATCGTCGTCAACATCCGCACCCTGGTGGACGGCAACCCGTCCAACAACTTCCTGGCGCGCGGCGCGACTTTCAATCCGGACGGCCTGCTCGATGGCGCGATTCGCGTGCAGATTGCCGGGCGGTACGCCTACGTGCTGGCGGAAGTGGGCCTGGTCGTGCTCGACGTGGACAAGCCCTGTGCGCCGAAGGTGGTGGCGGTGCTGGGCCATCCGGACATCAATTGCCCGAAGGCCATCGACATCCAGTTCCGCTACGCCTTCATCTGCGACGCGGACGGCCTGAAGGTGGTGGACGTCACGTACCCACTATCGCCGGTGGTCGTGACCAAGATGCCGCTGCCTGACGCCCGCGACATCCGGCTGATGCGGGGCTACGCCTACATCGCGGCAGGGAAGCACGGCCTGGCGATCGTTGACGTCGAAAATCCGACCAAGCCGGGCGCGCCGTACTTCTTCAACGCCGGCGGCTGCATGAACGACACCACGGCGGTACAGGTGGGTGCTACCTACGCCTCGCTGTACGCCTACGTCGGCGACGGCCGGAACGGTCTGCGCGTGATCCAGCTGGTATCGCCCAAGGACAGCCCGGACGCCAAGGGCTTTAACCCGACGCCCAAGCCGCTGCTCGTCGCCACGCATCGCAGCAAGGCGCCGGTGGTGGCAGTCAGCGCCGGCCTGCCGCGCGACCGCTACGTGGACGAATCGGGCAACCAGATTGGCGTCTTCGGCCGGCGCGGCTCGCGTCCCTTCAACTGGGACGAGCTGCAACGGATGTACCTCCGCAACGGCGACCTCTGGACTGTGACGGACCAGCCGTCGGGACCGCCGACCGCGAAGCCAGCCAAATAGTGGCCAGTGGCCAGTGGCCAGTGGCCAGTGGCTGAGTGCCGACCACTGGCCACCGGCCACTGACCACTGGTTCCAGGGATTGGCGAAACCAGCGCTAGGGAAAGACCCATGTTTCCGAAGAAGCTGCGAGCTGCCGACACCTTGAGATCGGAAGAGCACAC
>JAGVLI010000503.1 GCA_020054355.1 Planctomycetales bacterium
ACTGCAAGCGACTCGCCGCCGACGCCCTGCGCACCTCCAGTCCGCGCGCCTTCGCGCTGCTGAAGTCGCTGCTGCACGTCGGCACCGGCCGCGCCTTCAAGGAAGACTATCTGGACCGCTGGACCGGCCGGCGCGATGAGTTGACCCCGCCGCGCCGACTGCTTTTCGACGGCACCACCGATTATCGGGACTTCCAGCGACTAGGCGATGACCTGTTGAAACGGCTTTGCGATCACGGCTTGCAGCCGTGGCATCACGTTCTGGAAGTGGGCAGCGGCAATGGCAAGAACGCCCGCGCCTTGACTCGCTATCTGAACGCCAGCGGTCGCTACGTCGGTTTCGACATCGTGGATCCCGGTGTCCGCTGGTGCCAGCAGCATCTGACGCCGCGCTTCCCCAATTTTGTATTTCAACACGCCGACGTCCACAATCGGACCTACAACCCCGCTGGCCGGTCGAAGGCCAGCGCCTACCGTTTTCCCATTCCCGATCATTCGTTCGACTGCGTGTTCCTGACCTCGGTGTTCACGCACATGCTGCCGGCGGACGTGGAAAACTATCTGCGTGAAATCGGTCGGGTGCTGAAGCCAGGCGGTCAGTGCTTTGCCAGCTTCTTCCTGATGACGCCCGCCGCGCGGCGCGGACTGGCGGCGGGCACGGCCGGCAGGGCTTTCCCAGTGGATCACGAATCGGGTGTCTGTCGGCTGGCCGACCGGCGCTGGCCGGAAGACGCCGTCGCTTACGATGAGGGATTCATCGTCGAATTGTTCGAGCGATACGGACTGCGGATCGAACTGCCAATTCGCGAGGGCGGCTGGTGGAACGGCCAGCCCAATGCCCAGGACTGCGTTTGGGCAGTGAAGCAGTCTTGTAGGTCAGGCTTTCCAGCCTGACAGGACCATCCTCGACGCAGCGCTTGCCGGGGGCGCTCCTGTCAGGCTGGAAAGCCTGACCTACGGGCCTCAAAGCCGCTGCCCCAGCAGTTTGTGAAACTCCGCTTCGTCGATGCGCCGAAAGCGCACGCGGTCGCCCGTGCGCAGTGGAAAATAGCCGTCCGCGACGTGAACTAATTCGAGCGGCGTACGGCCGACCAGGTTCCAGCCGCCGGGCCGCGCCTCGGTATAGATGCCCGTCTGCCTGCCGGTGAGGCCCACGCTGCCCGGTTCCACGCGCAGCCGTGGGCTTTCCAGGCGCGGCACCCCCGACAGCTTCTCCGGCAAATACCCCAGGTACGGAAAGCCCGGACAGAAGCCGATGGCGTAGACGGTGTACTCTGTTTCCAGGTGCAGGCGAATCACTTCGTCGGTCGAATTCCCGATAAACTTGGCCACTCGTTCCAGGTCCGGACCGATTTCGTAGCAGCACGGAATGGCGTGCTGGCGAAGCGCCGCTGCCGCGCTCGGTGCAGGCGCCTCGAATTGCTGCGATCGGAGGAAGGCGGCAATCGCGGTGAAGTCCGTCCGCTGCAAGTCGTAGTAGAGCGCCACCGTGGTGTAGGCTTGCACGAGATCGACCAGCCAGGGCGGCGCGGCACGACGCAGGTTCTCGGCGAAACGCAGGGCGGCGGCTTCATCCGGAAGGTACGCCAGGACGGCTTGATCGCCGAGAGGAACGAACTGGTCCATGATTCAATAGGCGGCGCTGGGCGCGGGCAGGAACGAGAAGTCCGGCGGGGTCTCCAGCGGTTCCTCTTCGCCGCCGCGGTCGCGAAAGACGTGCAGGATACGCGCCCGGGCCAGGTTCTCGAACTCCGGCTCCGGATACTTCTCCGAGCGGAACGGTTCGTCGAGCTGAAACTCGTGGATCACCACGCGGATGCCGGGCAGACCGGAGAAATGCAGTTCGTCGGCGCGCCGTCGGCCGCCGTGAATGTCATAAATCTCGAACAGCATCCGCAGCACCCGACAGAAGCGTTTGAAGCTGACCCCGTCCTCGACGAAGATCAGATCGACCTGCAAGGCGCGCAGCATCACGTAAGCATGATGCCGGACGGAACGCGTCAAGATGCGGTGGTAAGGAGCGCCGATGATCGTGGAAAACAGCGTGCCGCGTTCCAGGTCCACTTCTTCCTCGGGCGCATCGCGGGTCAGGCCCGGAATGAACCAAAGATGCGGAGCGATCCACAGGCCGCTGCCTCGCCGGAACTTTCGTGAAGCGGCCAGCTTGAAAAGCCGCTCCAGGCCCCCCAGCAGCTTGCGGCGCAATTGAATCTCGTTGCGCCGGCCCAGCCGGCGCAGCGTTTTTTCCTGCCGCAAGTCCTCGATGGAAACCGGCAACGGCCAGCGCGGACCGTCGGGAGCATCGGGCGGCGATTGCTCCACCAACTCGACGCAAACTTCGGTGGCGTCGGGCACGACCGGCGCCCAGCGGACCTGCCAGCCCTGTTCGGCGAAATGCGCTTGCAGCGCCTTCCGCTCCGGTGGTGGGCAATTGCCGCTCAGATGCACCACGGGCTTGCACGGCCGGGCGGGGTCGCGCGTCCGGCCCAGGATGGTTTGCAGCATCAGGATCGTCAGGGCGCACGGCGCCAGCCAGGCCAGGGTCAGGCCCAGTGAAGTCGTGATCGGCATCACC
>JAGVLI010001028.1 GCA_020054355.1 Planctomycetales bacterium
CCCGTCAAGCGGGCGACGCTCGAACTCCTGCACGTGGACGCTCCCGCCGCCGAGGCCGGCGAGATCGACGAGGAGAAGCCGAAGCCGGCCGCGCCCGCCGCGGAAAAGCTGCTCCGCAAGGTCGAGATGAAGCTGGACGCCAAGGGCCAGACCGCCGAGGGTTTCTTCGATCTGCGCCCGGATGAAAACCTCTACCGCATCGTCGTGCAGGACCAATATGGCTTCGTCAATCTCGATCCACCGCGCCGCACCATTCGCCTGGCGCCGCAGGAACCGCCGCTGGTGGCGCTCCTGCCCGAACGGCTGCCGGTGCCCGGCAAGGACGTGACCGAGGACGATGAAATCGAAGGCGTGCCGATCCTGGAAGACCAGCCGTTCCGCGTCGCCTACGTCGCCACGTCGCCCTATGGACTGGGACGGGCGGTGCTAAAGTATCGCATCAACGACGGCGACTGGTTCCCCCTGCCCTTGAAGGAAGTGAAGACCAGCGAGGAGTCCGGTCCCTTCAACCCCAAGAGCGGGGCCTTCCTCTACAGCGACGTCGATCCGCAGCTGCGCGGCACGCTCGGCCAGCAGGTCGAGTTTCACCGGATGCCCTCGCCCGATGCCCTCCGCTTTCCGCCCGGCACCGACGGCGGCGGCCGGCTCGACTTCAAGACCGCCGGCTTGATGAAGCTCGGCGACAAGATCGAGTTCTATCTCGAGGTCTACGACCGCAACCCGGACGATGCCCGCGATCCCGGGCGTTCGGAAATCCGCCAGAAGACCGTGGTCACCAAGGAGCAGTATTTCGCCTGGCAGAACCAGGTGATTCAGCAAGAAGGCCGGATTCGCCAGCTGGAAGCCAGGCAGCGAACCGTGTTCGCCACGTCCAACAACCCGGAAGAGTTGCCGAAGAATCCGGAGACGACGACCAAGCCGCCGCCCACTCCCTCGGCCCATGCCTTCGTCCGCAGCTGGCAGGTCATTGGCCCGTTCCCGAACGTCGGAGCCAAGGGGCTTGCCACGCCCTACCCGCCGGAAGAGGAGCCGATCGATCTGCGCAAGGAATACGACGGCATCAAGGGCAAGCTCCGCTGGAAGGTGCGGCACAGCGAAACCGACAAGATCGACCTCGAACGCATTCTCGCCCACAGCAAGGCGGGCGTCGCCTACGCGGTCTGCTGGTTCCGCTGCGAGGAAGCGAAGGGCACCCTGCTGACCGGCAGCGACGACGGCATCAAGGTCTGGATCAATCGCAAGGAAGTGCTGGCCAAGAAGGCGCTCCGCGAAGCCGTGCCCGGCGAGGACAAGACGCCAATCCAGTTCAAGGCGGATGAATGGAACGAGTTGCTCGTCAAGGTGGACAACCGGACCAGCACCTGGGCCTTCTTCCTGGAACTGCAAACCGCCGACGGCAAGGCGCTGGAAGGTCTGAAGGTCCGCACGCTGCCGCCCGGCGAGGAAGACAAGCAATTCGTCCGCAAATGGCAGCTGATCGGGCCGTTCCCCAACAACGGCGAGGCCGGCCGCGACCACGTCTTCCCGGTCGAGAAGGACAAGGTCGATCTCGACAAGGAGTACGACGGCATCGGCGGCAAGGTCCGCTGGAAGCTGCACGAAAGCGACAACGAGACTGGCCGCATCGGCCTGGATCGCTTCTTCGAGCGGCCCTTCAACGAAGCCAATCTCGCCTACGCCCTCTGCTGGGTGAAATGCGACAAGGAGCGCGAAGCTGTGCTGGCGACCGGCAGCGACGACGGCATCAAGGTCTGGATCAACCGCAAGGTGAAGATCGACGCCAACGTCAGCCGCGACGCGGTGCCCGGCAAGGACGTGCGGAAGGTCACGCTCGACCAGGGCTGGAACGAAATCCTCGTGAAAGTGGACAACCGTTTCGGCCGCTGGGCCTTCTTCTTCGAACTGCGCGACCCGGACACGGAACGACCGCTGGAAGGGGTCGAGTTCAGCACCGCGCCGCCCAAGGACAAAGATTAAAAATAAATGACAAATGTTCGCCCGGATCGTCCTATTTTATGGGATGCCTTGACTCGAAATACAGTAGACTTGACCGGCAATCCTCTCCGCACTTACCCCGGCAGACCCAGGGGGGCAATCGTGGGCTGCCGTGTGGTCCAACCTCCAGAGGAAATTCCATGACCCGTAGCAACCGACTCAGCAGCATGGGCGCTGGCCGTTTCGTCGCCATGAGCGCTGGACTGCTCGTGCTGGCACAGCTGGCGCTGGCGGATTCCACCCGGCCGTCGCCGAGCCAGGCCGACAAGCAGAAGCAAGTGCAGGCGGAGACGGAAAAGACCGCCCGCCGCATGGGCACGATGATCCGGCTGCTGGTCTACAATCAGCTCGACAAGGAAGCCGAAACCAAGCTGCTCGATGAGGTGGCGACTTCGCTGGCCGGCCTGAGCCGCGAGCAGATGACCGAGGTCATCGCCCGGCTGGAAGCCGCCGCCCGCGCCGCGAATGAAGCCGGCACCCAGCAGGAAACCGAAGCGGCCTACGTCCGCCATCGGGAAATCATTTCGACCCTGAAGTCGATGCTCGCCAAGTACGACGCCATCAAGAACCTCGACCAGGCCGCCGAGCGTCTGGAGCAAGCCGCCCAGACCCAGCTGGAGTTGTTCCTCCGCACCAGCCAGGCCGTCCAGGAAAAGCAGAACGTCACCGAAAAGCTGTTCGTCAATCCGCGCGTCCGTCTCCAGGCGGTCCAACAGGTGCGCCTCCAGGCCGACGACCAGAAAGACCTCCGGCAGGAAGTGGCCAACATGCTGAAGCAGGCCGCCGAGTTGAAGGAGCAGCTGCCCACCGATCAGCGCGACCGGCTGAACAAGCTGCAGAACGCCCTGCAGAAGCAGAACGTGCTGGCCGACATGGCCAAGGCCGCGGAATTGCTCAACAGCAAGAAGGACGGCCAGGACAAGTCCCAGGAAGCCCTGGACCTGCAGCGCAAGTCCGCCGCCGACCTCCAAGACCTGGCCCGCGAGCTGCGCGCTCCCAAGGACAAGCTGCAAGCGATGCGCGAGGCCCGGCAGAAGGTCGAGCAGGCCATCCAGAACCAGGAAAACCTGAAGCAGGAAACCGAGGCGGCGCAGGAAAAGAAGGCTGGCGAAACGCCGGACGAGGTCGCCCGCCGCGCCCAGAAGCTGAGCGATCAGCAGGGCCGCAACGAGCACACGGTGCGCGACGCCCGCAACCTGTTGAAGGATCATGCCCCGGAGATCGCCAACAAGCTGACGCCCCCGGAAAACCGCATGATGGAGGCCGAAAAGGCCCTCCGCAAGGACAAGCCCGCCGAGGCCGTGGAACCCCAGGCGAAGGCGATCGAAAATCTCAAGGAAGCCCGCAAGCAGCTGGAAGACATGATCGCCAAGGCCGAGCGCGATCAGAACGACCCGCTGGCCGCGGCCCAGAAGGCCCTGGAATCGGTCGAACAGCTCCTCAAGGAACAGACCGACTTGCGCGACAAGGCCCAGGACGCGCTCGACACCAAGAACGAGCAACGCCTGCCCAACATGGCCGGCAAGCAGGACAACCTGGCCAAGCGGACCGACGAGCTGAAGCAGCAGCCGACGCCCGCCAAGAACGAAACCAAGGCCGCGCTGGACCAGGCCGCCAAGGCCATGAATAAAGCCGCCAAGGCGATGGAGAACCAGAAGGCCGAGAACGCGGTCGCCAAGCAGAACGAGGCGATCAAGTCCCTCCAGGAAGCCAAGGACCAGTTGCAGGACAAGGTCGCCGAGATCGAGAAGCGCCGCGAGGAGATGGCGGCCCTCGAAGCCGCCGCCCAGAAGCTGGAGCAGCTGGCGAAGCAGGAAGGCAAGATCGCCGATGCCGCCAAGAACCTCGAGGCCCAGCCCAACAAGGCCGAGCCGCAAGCCGCCAAGAACCTGGCCGACAAGCAGGGCGAATTGACCCCGCAGACCAAGGAGGTCGGCAAGCAGGTCGAGCAGGCAGCGCCGGACGCCGCCAAGAAGGTGGCGGACGCCGCCAAGAACATGGAAGGCGCCCAGAAACAGCTCGACAACAAGAAGGCTGGCGAGGCCGCCAAGCAAGCCGAAGCGGCCAAGAAGGACCTGCAAGAAGCCCAGAAGGCGCTCGCCAAGGCCATGGAAAACAACCAGGCCAAGGAAGCCGCCGACCAGGCCGCGATGAAGCCCAATGAAGTCAACCCGATGAACGCGGCCGAGCAGGTCGCCAAGGCCCTCGAACAGGCCCAGCAGGCCGCCGACGCTTCCAAGGAAGCCGCCAAGCAACTCGGCGACCAGAAGGCTCAGGAAGCCAAGCCGGGCGAAAACAAGCCGGGCGAAAACAAGCCAGGCGAAGCCAAGCCGATGGACCCACAGAAGGGTCAGCCGAACCTCGCGGACCTGCAGAAGCAGGTGGCCGAGCAAGCCAAGAAGCTCGACGTGCCGCAAGCGGCCCAGCCAGCCAACGAAGCCGCCAAGGCGCTGGAGCAAGGCGACCTGAAGGCCGCCCTCGAACAGCAGCAGCAGGCCCTCAAGCAATTGGAGGCCAAGCAAGGCGAGCCGATGAATCCGCAAGCCAAGCAAGGCGAGCCGATGAATCCGCAAGCCAAGCAAGGTGAAGCCAAGCAAGGCGAGGCCAAACAGGGCGAACCCAAACAGGGCGAACCCAAGCAAGGTCAGCCGATGCAGCAGGCCAAGCAGGGCGAAGCCAAGCAGGGCGAAGCCAAGCAAGGCAAGCCAGGCGAAGCCAAGCAGACCGAAGCCAAGGCCGGTGAAGCCAAGCAAGGCCAGCCGATGAACCAGCAAGCCAAGCAAGGCGAAGCCAAGCAAGGGCAGCCAATGCAACAGGCCAAGGCTGGCGAGGGCAAGCCAGGCGAACCCAAGCAAGGTGAAGGCAAGCAGGGCGAAGCCAAGCAAGGGCAGCCGATGCAGCAAGCCAAGGCCGGCGAAGGCAAGCAGGGCGAAGGCAAGCAAGGCGAGGCCAAGGCCGGTGAAGGCAAGCAAGGTCAGGAGGGCCAGGCCAAGGCCGGCGGCGAAGGCAAGCAGGGCCAGCCCGGTCAGAAGGGCGCGCCGATGCCGTCGGAAGCCAAGAATGCCGGCCAGCTCGCTCAGGCGCAGAAGGCCCTGATGGACGCCACCAAGGCCGTCATGCAATCGCAGCAGGCGAACCAGGCCGCCCAGGCCGCGCTCGGCCAGGCCCAGGCCCAGGCGCCGCAAGCGATCCAGAAGCAATTGCAAGAAGCCGGCAAGCAACTGCAGGAAGCCGGCAAGCAGTTAGGCGAAGGTCAACCCGCTCAGGCTGGCCAGAACCAGACCCAGGCCGCCCAGCAACTGGCGCAGGCCATGCAAGCCCTGCAACAAGCCGCTCAGGCCCAGCAAGGTCAGCAGGGCGAGCAGACCGCCAGCGCCCAGGGCAAGCAAGGCGAAGGCAAGGAAGGCAAGGGCGAGGGTAAGGGTGAAGGCAAGGAAGGTAAGGGTGAAGGCAAGGGTGAAGGCGAAGGCAAGGGTAAGGGTGAAGGTAAGGGCCAAGGCGAAGGCAAGGAAGGCAAGGGCGAAGGCCAAGGCCAGGGCAAGGAAGGCAAGAGCCAGGAAAAGAACACCGCCAAGGGCCAGGGCGACCGTATCGCGGACGGCAAGGTGAACAACGCCGCGTCGCAGTCGAACGGCACCGAGGGTGATGGCCAGTTCCTGAACCTGCCGCCCCGCCAGCGCGAGCTGATTCGTCAGGCCCTCAGCGACAAGCTGCCGCCCGAGTATGCCCACCTGATCCAGCAGTATTTCCAGAACATCGCACGGGGTAAACCGGCGATGCCTGACAAGAAGTAGCCTACCCCACTTTCGGTTAGCAACGCTTTGCGGAAGCAGTGGATCGCTCAACGCTTCTGCGAAGCGTCGCTGACCGCTTGATTGCGGAGTTCCCACCATGCGGCGTCTGCTCCTGCCTCTGCTCGCCTTCCTGTTATTCTCCGCTCCTTCGCTGCGCGCCGCCGACGTCAAGATGGACGAGGCGACCAAGAAGGCCACCGCCAAGGCGCTCGACTGGCTGAAAACCAAGCAGAACGCCGACGGCTCCTTCAGCGATGGCCGTTATCCGCACAACACCGCCATCACCTCGTTCGCGCTGCTCGCGTTCATGTCCCAGGGGCATCTGCCGGGACAGGGCACCTTCGGCCCGGAGGTCGCCAAGGGTTGCCGCTTCCTGCTGTCGTCCTCGCGGGCCAGCGATGGCTACTTGGTCGGCGCGCGCGGCGGCAACATGTATTGCCATGCGATGGCCACGCTCGCCCTCGCCGAGCTATTCGGCATGACCAACGACGAAGAAATCAAGCCGGTGCTGGAGAAGGCCACCAACCTGATCGTCAAGAGCCAGAACAACGAAGGCGGCTGGCGCTACGAACCGCAGCCCAGCGGGGCCGACATCTCGGTGACGATCATGCAGGTAATGGCCCTGCGTGCCGCCAAGAACAGCGGCATGCACGTCCCCGAGCAGACGATGAAGAAGGCCATCGAGTACATCAACCGCTGCTACAACCCCAACACCGGCGCCTTCAGCTATCAGCCCAACAGCCGGCCCGGCTTCGCCCGCACCGCCGCCGGGGTCTGCGTGCTGCAACTCACCGGCAACTATGACGCCAAGCAGATCACCAAGGCCGTCGAGTATCTGAAGGTCAACTTCGACTCGAAGGAGCACTTCTGGTACGGCCACTACTACGCGACCCACGGCATGCACCAGGTCGGCGGCAAGGATTGGGAAGAGTGGTACGGCAAGCTCAAGGACATGCTGTTGCCCTTGCAGACCGCCGACGGCAACTGGAACACCAAGGACCGCGAAGGCGTCGGCATGGTCTACCAGACCTCCATCGCCGTCATTTCGCTGTCGGTGCCCTTGAATTACCTGCCGATCTTCCAGCGATAGAAATCGCGCGGCGCAAAAGACACGAGCCCGACACGCAAGCAAGGGATACACTTTCCCTTGCTTGCGCGTCGGGCTCTCAGCGTTTGGCGATGACGACCGCAGTCGCTATTTGCCCGCCAACTGCTCGCCCGCCAGCTTCTTCGCCTGCTCCAGCGCTTCGCCGAGCTTGGCCGCGTCCTTGCCGCCGGCCTGGGCCATGTCGGGCTTGCCTCCCCCCTTGCCGCCGATCAGCGGCGCGATCTGCTTGATGAGATTGCCCGCGTGCGCCCCCTTGGCCACCATGTCCTTGGTCGCTCCCGCCAGCAGCCCGACCTTGCCCTCGTCGTTCCAGCCGAAGACGACGACGACGTTGCTGACTTTCTGCCGCAGTCGGTCGAGTTGGGTCAGTATCTGCTCGTTGGGCGCTGACGGGATTTCGCCGACCACGATCTTCGCACCGTTCAGTTCGAGTGCGCTCGCCAGCAGCTTGTCGGTAACGCTCACCAGGTCGCCGCTCGTCCCCTTCTTGAGCTGCTGCTGGAGCTTCTTGATTTCCGCTTCCAGCCCTTCGATGCGCCCCGGCAGATCGTCCGGCTGACAGCGGAACTTGCCCGTCAGCTGCTCGACCACCGACGACAGCCTCTGCACCGTGGCCACGGCTTCGCGGCCGGTAACGCCGATCACCCGACGCACCCCCTTGCCGACCGCCTCCTGGGTGACGATCTTGAAGAAGCCCGCCTCGCCGGTGTGGCGCAGATGGGTGCCGCCGCAAAACTCGACGGAATGCTCCGCCGTCACGTCTTCGGGCTTCTCCGCGCCGATCAGCAGCACGCGCACCGGATCGGGATACTTCTCGCCGAAGACCGCGCGCACGCCGTGAACGCGCTTCGCGTCCGCCAGCGGCATGACGACCGCCTTCACCGACAGGTCGCCGTAAATTTTCTCGTTGACCAATCGTTCCACGTCGGCGATTTGCTTCGGCGTCAACGGCTCGGGATGGGCGAAATCGAAGCGCGTCTTCTCCGGATCGACCAGCGAACCTTTCTGCTCGATATGGTCGCCCAGCACTTTTCGCAGCGCCCAGTTGAGCAGGTGCGTGGTCGTGTGATTGCGCATCGTGTCCGCGCGCACTCCGGAAATCTCCAGGGTCGCGGGCTGGCCCGGTTCGAGATGGCCCTCGACGACCCGGCCTATGTGGAGGATGCCGTCACCCAGTTTCTTGGTGTCGTCCACCTCGAAGCGGCCGGTCGCTGTTGCTATCGTGCCCTGGTCTCCGACCTGCCCGCCTTGTTCGGCGTAGAAGTTGGTGCGGTCCAGGATCAGGCCGGCGGCGCTCTCGACAGCCAGCGTCCCCGCAGTCATGACGATGTTGTCCTTGACCCAACCCAGCACCTTGGCCGTTGCCTTCAACCCCTCGAACTTCGGTGCATCGTCGGTGCGGGGCAGCGTGCCGCTGATGGCGCTGATGACGACCTTTTCCTTGTCGCCCCGCGATTTCACCGTGTGTTCGTCGATCAGGAGTTGATAAAGCGCTTCATCCACGGCTAGACCGCGCTCCTGCCCCATCTGGCGGGTCAGGTCGATGGGAAAGCCATAGGTGGTATAAAGCTCGAAAGCGTCTTCACCGGAAATCACCGGCACCCGGCCCTTGGCAGAATTCTTCGCCCGCACGGTTGCCTTCTCGAACAGCTGGATGCCGCGTTCGATGGTCGTCAGGAACTCGGACTCCTCGCTGCGAATCTGCTCGATCATCTCGGTCGAGCGGAACTTTAGTTCCTTAAACGCATGGCCCATGTGGTCCACGAGTGCGTTCACCAGCTTGAACAGGAACGGCTCGCGCAGGTTGAAGACCTGCCAGCCGTAGCGCACAGCGCGGCGCAGCACGCTGCGCATCACCGAACCGCGGCCCTTGTTGCCGAACTGCCCGCCGTCCGCCACGGAGAACGACAGCATCCGCAAGTGGTCCGCGATGACCCGAAACGCCAGGTCGGAGAGGTCGTCGAGCTTGCCGCCGTACCTGCGGTTGGCAATCTCGCCGATGGCATCCATCAAGGGCGCGAACACGTCGGTGTCATAGTTGCTATCCTTGCCTTGCAGCACGGCCGTGATGCGCTCGAAGCCCATGCCGGTATCGACGTGCTTGGCCGGCAGCGGCGACAGCTTGCGGTATTTCGCAACGATCTCGTCGCGAGACTTGAAAGGCAGTTTGGATTTATCCGGCGTCTGGTCCCACTTTTTCAATTGCTCCACGCCCTGGGGATCGGGGTAGTACGAATTGAACTGGATGAACACCAGGTTCCAAATTTCGATCACTTCCGGCCGACCCGCGTTGACCAGCTTGCCGCCACTCTGGTCCGGCGTGCGGTCGTAATGGATCTCGGTGCAGGGACCGCACGGACCCGTATCGCCCATCTCCCAGAAGTTGTCCTTCTTGTTGCCCAGGTGGATGTGCGTCGGGTCGATGTCGGTCTGCGTCCGCCAGTATTCGGCCGCCTCGTCGTCGCGGGCCAGTTTCTGCCCCACGTCGCCCTCGAAGACGGTGACGTGCAGCCGATTCTTGTCGAGTTGCCAGACCTTGGTCAGCAGTTCCCAGGCCCAGCCGATCGCTTCCTTCTTGAAGTAATCGCCGAACGACCAGTTGCCGAGCATCTCGAAGAACGTGTGGTGATAGGTATCCCGGCCGACGTCGTCGAGGTCGTTATGCTTGCCGCCGGCGCGGATGCACTTCTGCGAGTTGACCGCTCGGCTGTAAGGCCGGCTGCCCGCGCCCAGGAATACGTCCTTGAACTGGTTCATGCCGGCGTTGGTGAAGAGCAAGGTGGGATCGTCGGCCGGCACCACCGGGGACGAGGGCACGAAGGTATGGCCGTGCTTCTCCACGAAGAAGTCGATGAACTGCTGGCGGATCTCGCTGGCTTTGAGCATGGTACGATTCCGTCACGGCTCCGGATGATTCAGGTATCATTCCAGACCATTGTATGGCCGAACGGGTTCGGTTTCCCGCCCGGCCCGTGGACCTAATGAAACTGCCCGCGGCGCCGGCGAGGAAGAAGATTCATCCTCGCCCGCGCCGCGGGCCGGTGAAACAGGCGCGCCGCGCTTACTTGATGAGCCGCACGATATGCCGATGCCGAAAAACCTTGCCTTCGTTGGCCTGCATCGCCGCCATGATAGCGAGCACCACATTGCCGACGGCGGCGGCGAGCACAATGGGGATACCAATGTAGATGTACATGAGTGGAAAGCCCACCACCAGAATGACGAAGATGTTCAACTCGAAGTTGAGCGCTTCCTTGGCTTGATCGCCGATAAAGGCCGATTGATCCTTCTTCATGATGTAGAGCGCCAGTGGCGCGACCCAGATGGTCATGATGCCGCCCAGATGAGCGATCATCGCCATCTGACGCTCTTCCACGGTGGACTCGATGGCGGGGGGCGGTCCGGTCGGAACAGAAGTCGGTTCGGTGGACACGGCGGCAATCTCCTGCGCCCGGCGCGCTAGCGAATGATACGAATCGTGCAAGGATACTGATAAATCTGACCTTCCGCGGCCTTCGAGCCGGCAACGACGGCCATGACGCCGGCGTACATGACTAGCAGCAACGGCAGCAGCAGGAACCAGCCGTCGATGAAGCCCAGCAGCATCAGCAGCAGCGTCGGTATCCAGTAAGTGAGCTGAAAATTCAGCGCTTCCTTGCCGTGAAAATCGACGAACTGCCCCTGCTGTCTTTTCGCCAGCCAGATCAGCAGCGGTCCCAGGGGCATGGCCGTGCCCACCGCCACGACGCCAATCAACGCCGACATATGGCACATCTGGGCCATCTGCTTGTCCACGTCCTTGAGGCGTCCGACCTCTTGACCGCCGTAATCGCCCATCGGCATGGCACTCCTCTCAGGTGATGTAGCGAACGGTGTACGGGTAGCGATAGACCTTGCCTTCCTTCGCGGCCATGCCGCCCTGGAAGCAGAAGATGCCGTTGGCAATCAGCACGGCAGGCAGCAACAGGAAGCCGACGTAGAACGCGCAGGTAATGGCCGCGAGCACCGTCACCATGGTCACGTTGATCTGGAAGTTAAGCGATTCCTTGGCCTGGTCCTCGATGAACGGCGACTGGCCCATCTTCATCGCCCAGAGGCCGAGCGGCGCCAGAAAGCCGCCGAAGGGCAGGATGCCGGCGAGATGCGCCACCATCCCCATCTGCCGTTCTTCGGCGTTGGACTCGATGACGGGCACATTTTCGCCTTGCACGGCCGGGGGAGTATCGGGCGGCGCAGGTTGAGGCTGCACCGGGGACGGGTCGGATGCCATGAAAAATCTCCGTGCTGCTTGACTGGGGGTAAGACGGAGGCATTTTCGCCGCCGCCAGGGGCTTCGTCAATCGCTTGGTTGCGGAAATCGCGACTTCCGTTCGTAGTTCCGCCTTCAGGCGGGTTTCGGCGAAACCC
>JAGVLI010001009.1 GCA_020054355.1 Planctomycetales bacterium
CGCAGGAGGGCGTCGGCCGCGGCGAATTGCACGCGCCGATCGGGATAGTTCAGCGCCCGCACCAGCGCCGGCTGCCCTTGGACCTTGGGTTGCTTGGCCCGCACTTCCAACCGCTCGGACAGGGCACGCAGCACGCCCAGGGCGGTGGCGGTCTTCTGCTCGTCGAGCGCGCGTTCCAGCGTGGCCAGCAGCACGTCCGCATTGACGGTGGCCAGCAGTTGCTTCAGCTTGGGCAGCTTGTCGAGCGGCTGATCGAGGCCCGCGCCTTCCAGCCCCTTCTCGACTGCCAGGCCCAGCACCACGACCTGGGCCGGCTCGTAGCCGGGATCGAGGTCCAGGGCCAGCTGGGCGTAGCGGATGCCAAAGGCTTCTTCCGCCCGACTGGCATTGGCGATTTCGCTGGTCAGCTCCTTGCCGTCCCACTTCCACAGCTGGATGGAGTTCGGGTCGGCGAACCGGATCTTGTGGTTGTAGAAGCGGTTGGCTTCCCGCGTGATTTCAGTACGGGCGGGCGGCAGTTTTTCCGCCTGCGTCTGCTGGATGGCTTCCAGGGTGGACAGCGCCAGCTTGCGCAGGTAGTCCGGCTGCTTGGTCGAATAGGCGAGGTAGTACAGCCAGGGCACCGGGTTGCTGTCGAAGTGCCGGGTGAGTTGGGCCAGGTCGCTGCGCTTGCGGATGACATCGACGATGGCGGCGCGAATCACCGGACTGCTATGTTCGAGCGTCGCTAGCAGGGCCGGCACCGATTCGCGCCCCAGGTAAGGCAGCGCCGACGTGATGTTCGTGAACCGGTCGCTGCCGAGCGCCTCGACCAGTTCCTTGACGACGAACGGCATGGCGTCCGTGCCCGAACGGCGCAGCTCGGCAATGGCGTAAACCCGTTCGCCGCGCGTGGCCCCGAGCAGGTCCACCAGCCGGCCCAGCCGTTCCGGATCGGTGCGGTGCGCCTTGATGGTCTTGGTGACGCTTTCGATCAGGTCTTCGACGTTCTTCTTGGCTTCGTTGTTGATCTTCGGATCGTCGGACCACTTGGGCACGGTCCGCAGGAACAGGAAGGACGACATGCCGTCCTTGTTCTCGATTTCGATGACGGTCTTCTCGTCTACTTTCGCGAGGAAGCCCTTGAGGAACTCGGCCGCCACCGGATAAGCGCCCAGCTCGATCTCGAACTTGATGGCTTTCCAGAACTCCTGCGCCGTTTCCGGCGGCTTGAAGTATTGGCGGTAATCTTCCAGGGGTCGATTCTGGGCCGTTGCGGAAGACAGGTAAGCGAGCAACAGCGCCAGGCCGCACGAGAACCGGGTCACCCAGCGAAACATGATATGTCTCCTCGAAGGAGTTGAAGATCACGAGTACCCTCGTTCCCACGCTCGGCGTGGGAACGCACTGGCGGCGACGCTCTGCGTCGCTGCACGGCCCGAAGCCAGGCCCTTGCCGGGAGCCACGCGCCAGCGCCGCGGAGCGGCTGAGGCAGCGCGTTCCCACGCCGAGCGTGGGAACGAGATGACGCGCGAGCGCCGAAGTTCAGACTTCAATCTCCGGCCGCACCAGGTCTTCAAACGTTTCCCGGCGGCGGATCAGGCGATGATTCTTGCCATCGACCAGCACTTCCGCGGCGCGCGGCCGGCTGTTGTAATTCGACGCCATCGCCATGCCGTAGGCGCCGGCGCTGAAGGTCGCCAGCAGGTCGTCTGGCTGCACCGGCGGCAGGCGGCGATCCTTGGCCAGGAAGTCGCCCGATTCGCAGACCGGCCCGACCACATCGTTCTTGACGGTGCCGGGAATCTCGGCTTCGTAATCGTCCGGCGGGGCCGGAAAGCCGGATGCCGGCGCCACCGGCCAGATGCGATGGAACGAATCGTACAGCGTCGGCCGAATCAGGTCGTTCATGGCCGCATCCTGGATGATGAAATGCCGGCCGCCGGAGTCCTTCGTGTAGATCACCCGGCTGACCAGGATGCCGGCGTTGCCAACGATGAACCGGCCCGGTTCCAGCACCAGCTTGCAGCCCGCCTGCTTGACGGCCGGCACGATCACTTCCGCGAAGGCATCGGCGGGCGGCGCTTCCTGCTTGCGGTAATGGATGCCGAAGCCGCCCCCCATGTTGATGGTCTCGATGGGATGCCCTTGCTTGCGCAGCCGATCGATCAGCACCAGCCCTTTTTCGACGCCTTCACGGTACGGTTGTGCCGAGAGGATCGGCGAACCCAGATGCATGTGCAGCCCGCAGACGCGCAGCTTGCGATTGTCGGCCACGCCTTGCGCCACTTCCAGGATGCTGTCGATATCGAGACCGAACTTGGTGCCCTTGACGGAAGTATCGGTTTTGACGTGCGTCTTCGGCGGCAAGGCAGGATTCACCCGCAGCGCCACGGACGCGACCTTGCCCACGCTGCCGGCGACTTCACCCAGGGCATGCAGCTCGGCATCGCTCTCGACGTTGAACATCTTGACGCCGACTTCCAGGGCATAGCGAAACTCGGCCGCCGTCTTGCCGACGCCCGCGAAGACGATCTTCTCGCCGGTGACGCCCGCTTTCAGGGCGCGATACAGCTCGCCGCCGCTGGTCACGTCGAAGCCGGAACCGTGCTCGGCCATCAGCTTGCAGATGTGCAGGTTGCCGTTGGTCTTGACGCTGTAGCAGATCAGCGGGTCCACGGCGGCGAAGGCCCGCTGCAACTGGGCCAGGTGATGCAGCAGCGTCCGCTGGCTGTAAACGTACAGCGGGGTGCCATACTGCTTCGCCAGCTCCGACACCGGCACGTCTTCGCAGTTCAGGAGGTCGTTCTTGTAGTGGAAATGATCCATTGCGTGGGTCTCAGTCAATTGCCAGGGCGACAACAGGTCCGGTCTTTACCCCGCAGGGGCAGGGCTTC
>JAGVLI010000312.1 GCA_020054355.1 Planctomycetales bacterium
CGACGCTCTTCCGATCTCCTCGACCTGGCCCGGCTGTCCACGGTGGCGCTGCCGGTCGCCGATGCCGTCTGGCGCTATTGCCTGGAAGGCGGCGTCGCCAATGCGGTGGCGATGCTGCACCTGCTCGGCGATTCAGTGCTGGGCACGTCCTTCGGCAGTCCACCGCCGCAAGCGCTGTCAGAGGTCGGGATTTATCGACCGGGCGAAGCCGCCGCGCTCAGCCTCGAAGAGTGGCGGCAACGCTGCGTTGAGTCCAGGCGGGCGACGGCGGGCCTCGTGTTCTATCGCGCCCACTGGGTCACGGGCAACCTGGCGCCGATCGATGCGCTGATCTCGGCCCTGGAAAAGCGCGGCCTGAACGTCCTGGCGGTCTTCGGACCGCATCTCGGCGCGGTGCTGGACAGCGGTCTGCTGCCCGCGAATCTCATCGACGTACTGATTACCACGACGAGCTTCGCGCTGACCACTCACCACTCACCACTCACCACTCACCACTCACCACTCACCACTCACCAAGACGTGCCCGTGCTGCAAGCGATCTTTTGCTCCAGCAGCGAGAACGTCTGGTCTGCTAACATCGCGGGGTTATCGCCACGCGACATCGCCATGAATGTCGCGTTGCCGGAATTCGACGGCCGGATCATCACCACGGCGATTTCGTTCAAGAACACGCTGACGCACGATGCGGTGTTGCAAACGGACATCATCCGCTATCAACCGCGCCCGGATCGCATCGACCACGTCGCGGACCTGGCGCGCAACTGGGCCCGGCTGAAATACACACCGTCCGCCGAGAAGCGCATCGCCATCTTGCTGGCCAACTATCCCAGCAAGAATGCGCGGGTGGGCAACGCCGTCGGCCTGGACACGCCGGCGAGCTTGCACGGTCTGCTGCTGGCCCTGCGCGCGGCCGGCTATGACACCGGGCCGTCGTTGCCGGCGGATGGTCAACAGCTGATCGAGGAATTGATTGGCGCCTCGGTGCAGGATGGCGAGTTCGCCACGGAGTCCGCCCATCGGCAGCCGGCCGGCTGGGTGACGGGCGCTGAATGCGAGCGCTGGCTCGGCGCCTGCCCGGCGGAGGCAGCGGGAAAGATCGGGCAGCACTGGGGGGCGGTTTCGCAATCGGCGCTGTTTCACGATGGCGGGTTTCCCATTCCGGGACTGCTGTTCGGCAATGTCTTCGTCGGCATCCAGCCGGCGCGCGGCTACGATCAAGACCCGGCGGCGGTCTATCACAGCCCCGATCTGCCGCCGCCGCCGTTTTACCTCGCGTTTTATCGCTGGATTCAGGACAGCTTCCGCGCCCAGGCCGTCATTCATCTCGGCAAGCACGGCAACCTCGAATGGCTGCCGGGCAAGTCGGCGGCGCTGAGCGCTGCCTGCTTTCCCGAGGTGATGCTGCAAAGTCTGCCGAACATTTATCCCTACATCATCAACAATCCGGGCGAAGGCACGCAGGCCAAGCGACGGTCGGCCGCGGTAGTTGTCGATCACCTGATTCCGCCGATGACGCGGGCGGACACCTACGGCGAGCTGCGCCAGCTGGAGCACCTGCTCGACGAATACTACGGCGTGCAAAGCCTCGATCCGGGCAAGACGCCGTTGCTCCTGGAGCGCATCGGCCAGCTGGTCGAGCAGGCGCAACTGTATCGCGACCTGGAATGCACGGAAGCGCCGACGACCGAGCAGTTGCCGGGGTTCCTGAATCGCATCGACGGCTATTTATGCGAAATCAAGGAGAGCCAGATTCGCGATGGGCTGCACATCCTGGGCCGGCTGCCGGCGGGAGAGCAGCTCATCGACCTGCTGCTGGCGCTGGTGCGCGTCGATAACGGCGCGATTCTCGGTTTGCCGAAAGCGCTGGCGCTGGACCAGGGCATTGCGGACTATGCGGCCTTGCTCCGCGAGCCGGCAGTGCCGTTCGGACAAACCATCGACGGCAGCGACGTGCTGCGCACGGCCGGCGATGCCGTGGAATACTTGCAGCAGCAGGCCCGGCGGTTGATTGCGGGCGGAGAAACGACGTTGGTCGATGCGGCCTGGGTCCAGACTCGCCGGACCTTGCGGTTTCTCTGGGAAACCGTCTGGCCGCGCTTGCAGCGGTGCCCTGAGGAAATCGATCATGTGTTGACGGCACTCGCCGGCCGTTTCGTGCCGCCAGGACCGAGCGGCGCTCCGACCCGAGGGGCGGCCGACATCCTGCCGACTGGCCGCAATTTCTATTCGCTCGACATCCGTGCGATTCCGACGCCCACCGCCTGGCAGGTGGGCTGCAAGGCCGCGAACGCACTACTCGACCGGCATCGCGAACGCACCGGCAACTATCCCGAAAGCGTGGCCTATGTCGTCTGGGGCACCAGCAACATGCGCACCGGCGGCGATGACATCGCCTGCGTGCTCTGCCTGCTCGGCGTCCGGCCGCGCTGGGACGAAAGCAACCGGCGCGTCGTGGGTATCGAGGCGATTCCGCTCGTCGAGCTGGATCGGCCGCGCATCGACGTGACCGTGCGCATCAGCGGGCTGTTCCGCGATGCGTTTCCCAACCTGGTGAAGCTGCTCAACGATGCGGTGCAGCTGGTCATGAAGCTGGAAGAACCGCTGGATCGGAATTTTCTCAAGGCGAACGTGGCGCGGGATGTGGCGCGACTGCTTCACGGCGAGCGGGGGGCGTCAGCCCCCTGTTCGGAAACAGCGGGCTTACGCCCGCTGCTCGCCAGCGAAGCGGAGATCGAGCGGTTGGCTTCCCTGCGTGTCTTCGGCAGCAAGCCGGGGGCCTACGGCGCGGGCCTGCTGCCGTTGATCGACGGCCGAAACTGGCAGACCGCCGCCG
>JAGVLI010000356.1 GCA_020054355.1 Planctomycetales bacterium
AACCAGACGGTGCAGCTGCAGCGCGGCGCCAGCGGGCTGTACCTGGCCGGCGTGGACGATCTTTGGAGCCGCTGCTGCGACCTGAACCGCGTGTTCGCCGACATGGAACCCGACCGGCCGCGCATCGTGCTGGCCCACAATCCCCAGACCATCGACCAGCTCGCCGGCCGGCGCTGCGACCTGATGCTCTCCGGCCATACCCACGGCGGACAGGTCAATTGGCCTGGCCTGGGGCGGCCGATGCTCAGCAAGCGGGCCAAGCGCTTCGCGGCGGGCCTTTACCAGCACGACGGCGCCTACCTGTACGTCAACAAGGGAGTCGGCTTCGGCTTCCGCTTCCGCTTCGGCGTGCGGCCGGAGGTGGCGGTCGCGACGCTGCGGCCCGTTTGATTTCAGTTCAGTGCATTGCGGGCAGGTGCCGCGAGCCGAGCGGCACCGCGACTTTGCAAAACCGTGCAGTCGCCGGCGCGACGGGTCCGGCTCGGCTCGCCGGACCTAGCCAACTCTCAGTTCCCCCACGCCACGGAATCGGCCGAAAGGAAACGGTCGGACCCGCGCACCGACCGAATGAGGTCTGGATCGCGAGGTCTCCTTTGCACTTGACCTGAGCGCAGTTATAATCGAGTGGGGTCGCGAACCGGCCGCCGAGCGTTGCGCACACCGGGGTAGTTTCGCAGGGGGAAGACATGGCTCACCAGGGAAAACACTCCAACGAAAGCTCCGAATCGCTGGTGGCCGGCGGCAGCCTGCTGGCCCGGCTCGCCAGCCAGAGCCAGCTCGATTTCGAGCTGGAGTTTTTCGGCGGCATCTTGCAGCGGCATCCCTGTTTCGTGGATGCGCTGCGCGCCCATGCCAGCAACCTGACCCTGAAGGGCCGTTACGCGGAAGGCCTGAAATTCGACAAGCAACTCGTCCAGCTGCGGCCCACCGATCCTCTCGCCCACTACAACCTCGCGTGCAGCTACTCGCTGCTCAACCGGCGCGACCACGCGATCAAGACGCTGCGCCGCGCGGTCGAGCTAGGCTACCGCGACTTCCGCTACATGCGGGAGGACCGCGATCTCGACTCCATCCGGCACGACCCGCGCTTCCGCCAGCTCCTGCGGGAATTCGAGAGCCGCTGACGCTCCTTCACCGCGAGCCGGAGATGAGCGCTGCCCGAGGTCCCGTCATGGAACACCAGGGTTCCGGCCAGCTCTTCAGCGATCCATCCGCGAATCGCGCGCGGGCTGGCTTCGCCGCCAAGCCGCGAGCGCTGACCGACAAGCTGACCTCGGTCGCCGACGCGGTCTCCCGCCTGATCCACAATGGCGACTACCTGGCCATCGGCGGGTTCGGCGCCGACCGCATTCCCACCGCCATCGTCCACGAAATTCTCCGCCAAGGGCAGCAAGACCTGCGTTTCGCCGGGCATACCGCCACCCACGATTTTCAACTGCTCTGCGCCGGCTGCCTGACGGGCCGGGGCAAGACGCTGGCCGCCGTGGACATCGCTTATGTCATCGGCCTGGAAGCGCGCGGCCTGTCGCCCCACGCCCGCCGCGTCATGGAATCGGGCACCGTCCGCTTTACCGAATGGTCGAACTACGCCCTGGCCGTGCGGCTCAAGGCCGCGGCGATGGGCCTGCCCTTCCTGCCGGCCCGGACCATGCTCGGCACCGATACCTTTGCTTACAGCGCCGCGCGGACCATCGAGTGCCCATTCACGGGTGAACCGCTGCTGGCGCTGCCGGCGCTGTATCCCGACGTGGCGGCGATCCACGTGCACGAGGCGGACCGCTACGGCAACTGCCGGATTCGCGGCACCACGGTGGCCGACCTGGAACTGGCCCGCGCGGCGCAACGGCTCATCATCACCTGCGAACGGCTGATCCCGCACGACGAGATTCGCCGCGATCCGACCTTGACCGCGATTCCGTTCTTCTGCGTCGATGCCGTCTGCGAGGTGCCCTACGGCAGCTATCCGGGCAACATGCCCTACGAGTATTTCTCCGACGAGGTGCAGCTGCGCCAGTGGCTGGAGGTGGAGAAAGACCTCGAAGGCTTCAAGGTGTTCCTGGAGAAGACCATTTACGGCGTGAAGGATTTCAACGAATACTTGCAGCAGTGCGGCGGGCTGGCGCGAATGCAGGAGCTGCGCCGGCAAGAATTCCTGCTGCATCGTGGGAAGTAGCCGCTTGCGGCTTGGCACGGCATGCCGGAATTGCCCCAGAGGAATGGCGATGGAAATCAACTTGAAGCTGCCCGACGAATGGCAGCCATTTATCGAAGCGGCAGCGGCAGCGGGAGGCCACGCCACCGCTGCCGATTATGTCCACATGCTGGTCCTGCAAGCGCGGCTGGACAAGGGCCGCGCCCAAATTGAAGCCTTGATTGAAGAGGGGATCAACAGCGGGCCAGCCGTTGATTGGACCGAAGAGGATTGGGACGAAATCTGGCAGAAAATTGAAGAGAGCCAGGCTCAGAAAAACGGCAATGCGCCATGACGCGAAGAGTGATCCGACGATCAGCCGCCAAACAGGATGTCGTCGATTTGGGTGCGTATCTGGCTCGGGACAGCTGGGCGGTGGCCCGGCGATTTCGAGACTCGATCAAGGAAACATTGCAGTTTCTGCTGGCCGTCCCGGAAATGGGCAGCCCCTGGGAGAAAACCGCCCCCAAGTATCCGGGGCTGCGGTGGTGGCCGGTAAAAGGCTTTCCCAATCACGTGATCTTCTATCGTCCGATTTCGCAGGGAATCGAGGTGCTGCGCGTGCTGCATGCTTCCAGGAACCTGGAATCATTCTTTGCGGAACCATAAACTCAAAACCATCAACATGTCCCACACCAACCCGCTTCCGAAAGTCTACCTGGCCCGACACGGTGAAACCGCCTGGTCGCTGTCCGGTCAGCACACCGGCCGCACCGATATTCCGTTGACCGAGCACGGCGAGGACAACGCCCGGCAGCTGGGCGGACGGCTCGCCGGCATGACCTTCACCCAAGTTTTCAGCAGTCCGTTGCAGCGGGCGAAACGCACCTGTGAGCTGTCGGGGTTCGGTGCTGCCGTCATCGATGAGCCGGACCTGCTGGAATGGCACTATGGCGATTACGAAGGGCTGAAGACCGTCGAGATTCGCCAGAAGCGGCCGGGCTGGGAACTCTTCCGCGACGGCTGCCCCAACGGCGAGACCCTGGAGCAGGTGGCGGCGCGCGCCGACCGGCTGATCCAGAAGGTCCGAACGGTTCCCGGCGACGTGCTGCTTTTCTCGCATGGCCACATGCTCCGGGTGCTGACCGCGCGCTGGCTCGAATTGCCCGCCGTGGAGGCACGGCGCTTCTTGCTGGCGGCCGGGGCGCTTTGCACCCTTGGCTATGAACACAACCGGATTGAAGAACCGGCGTTAGTCCTGTGGAATGCAGTGCGGCATATTCAGTAAACGGCAGTGACCGCACGATTCTCAGCTGACTTTCATTCTGGTTCATGTGAAAATCACCGCGTGTTTCCCAATGCCGGATATTGAGAGAGGGCCGAATCATGCAAATGGTCAAAATCCAGATTCCGGATCGCGGCGAGCGCGGCAAGGCACTCGTCGAAATGGGCCGGCGCGGACGTGTCATCTGCTTGCCGGAAGACACCTTCATCGTTCCGGAACCGGCGCTCCAGCTGCTGCAATCGCTGGGAGTGCAGTTTCAAGAACTGGGTCGCGGAGGCCACGACTATGCGGAAAAAGCGCTACGAGATGCTGCTGCCGCTAAAATTTAACGATGGCTCCGCGGTCGATCCGGAATTGTTCGAGCAAACGCGCGAAGAGTTGATCGCTCAGTTTGGCGCAATCGCCGTACAGCCTGGAATAGTGCATGGCGTCTGGATTCACCAAGGGATACGTTACGAGGACGAATTGCTGCGTTTGGTGATCGATGTGGAAGATTCCCCGGAGAGCCAACGGTTTCTGGTGAGTTTCAAAGCGGTGCTCCTGGAGCGGTTTCAGCAGATTGAAATTTATATTGCATCGTATCCGATCGAGTTGCTTTGAGGCGATCACTCAGTTGACCATTCCAGACTGGCTTCCTTCATGCCCTCAACCTACAACCCCATGGAACTGATGATCTGCTGTGCCGCCCGGCTGCTGGAGGACGGGCGGAGCGTGGCCGTCGGCACCGGCGTGCCTTGCGCCGCCGCCATGCGGACACATTCGCCCAACACGTATAGTATACGTATTGGAGGAACCCATGCAGAAGAAACTGACGATCACGCTCGACGAGCAAGTGTATGAAGGCTTGCACAAGGTCGTCGGCCGACGGCGGATCAGCAAGTTCATCGAGACCTTGGTGCGACCCCACGTGATCGGCAATGACCTCGAGGCGGGCTACCGGCAGATGGCTGCCGATGAAGCCCGCGAGGCCGAAGCACTCGAATGGACCGAGGGCTTGATCGGAGACATTCCCGATGAAACGCGGTGAGGTCTGGTGGGTCAATTTTTCGGATTCCGTGGGTGGCGAGATTCGCAAGAATCGGCCAGCGGTGATCGTCAGCAACAATGTATCGAATCAGTTCTTGAACCGCGTTCAGGTCGTGCCCCTCACTTCCAAGACGCAGAACGTGTATCCGAGCGAAGCGATCGTGTTCCTCAATGGGAACAAACGCAAGGGGATGGCCGATCAGTTGATGACCGCCGACAAGTCTCGTTCGAAAAACATGGTCGGCAAGCTGTCCAAGTCCGACATGGCCAGGCTGGAACAGGTCATCAAGATTCAGCTAGGGTTAACATGACCTACAACGCGATGGAACTGATGATCTGCTGCGCCGCCCGCTTGCTCGAAGACGGGCGGAGCGTGGCCGTCGGCACCGGCGTGCCCTGCGCCGCCGCCATGCTGGCG
>JAGVLI010000647.1 GCA_020054355.1 Planctomycetales bacterium
AGCTGGGATTACACCGCGAAGCTCTGGGACCTCGAAAAATGCCTGGGCGGAAAGTAAATTGCCGAGCGCGAACCGCAGCGCGGGAATGGTAAACTGAACTGAGGAGGGCGGCGGTTACTCGCGCATCATCCGATGGCTGCACTGCCCAGCGTCAGCGTCGAGGTCTTGCCGCGAGCCGAAGGCGAGCGCTCGCATCGAGGTGGATCATTTCCCAAGCGGAACCAGAACTGGAAAAAGCCGTCGCCAAGCTGGGCATCGGCCACTACCGGCGGCACATCCTGCTTTGCACCGGGCCGAGTTGCTGCGCGCCGGAAGTCGGCATGGCCGCCTGGGAGGCGCTGAAGCAGGAACTCAAGGAGCGCGGCCTGACCGTGGGAGACAACGCCTGTTACCGCACCAAGGTCGGCTGCCTGCGCGTCTGCTGCCAGGGGCCGACGATGGTGGTCTATCCGGAAGGCACCTGGTATCGGGGCATGACCGCCGAGCGCGTTCCGGAGTTCGTGCAACGGCATCTGGTCGAGGGACAGCCGGTGCAGGAGCAGATATTCGCCCGAAATCCGTTGAACCACAAATCGTAGTGTTTAGCCGCGAGCCGGAGGCGAGCGCTGGACCGCTCGCCTCCGGTTCGCGGCCAAACTGTCAAGGCCGCGCGAACTCATCCGCCAGGAACTTCTGCGCCTCCTTCCACAGATCGGCCGCTTTCTCCCAATCCACCTGCATCGGCTTGACCGTGCGCGGCGTTTCAATGGCCGCCGGCAGGGCCGCCTTCACCTTGGGATTCAGCGGAATCTGATGGCTCGCCGTCTCCGCCAGCTTGCCCTCAATTTCCGTACTCAGCAGAAAGTCGATCAAGCGGCGGCCGCCCTCCGGATTCGGTCCGCCCTTGATGAGCATGACGGTATTGGGAATGAAGAGCGTGCCCATCCGGTCGCCCGCCGGCCGATCTCGATCCGGAAACACGATGGCCACCGGCCGTCCGGCCTCGACCTCCGCGATGGCGTCGTCGGTATCGGTCAGGCCGACGGCATATTGCCCCGCGCCGACGCCTACCGCGACGGCCTTGTTGCCGTCAACCACCTGAACGCCATTGCCGCGCAGGCCGAGAAACCAGGCGCGCGCCTGCTCGGGACCGAGCACCTCGAACAAGCAGGCGGCGTGCGTGGCCGTGGTGCCGAACTGCGGTTTGGCCAGCGCCACCTTGCCCTTCCAGTGCGGCGCGGTCAATTCGAGGAGGCCCTTCGGCCGTTCCGCTTCGGGTACCAGCTTGGTGTTGACGATCAGCACGCGGGCGCGGGCGGCGAAGGCGGTCCAGGTCTGGTCCTTGGCCTTGGCCCACTCCGGATAATCCGTGGCCGATGGGCTGGCATACGGTTCGAGCAAGCCCTGCCGTTGCAAACGAATGGTGGACAGGATTTCGTTGTTCCAGAAGACGTCGCAGCGCGGCCGGCTAGCTTCGCGCACCAATTCCTCGTACAGGCTGACCGACTTGGTCGCCTCGGTGTCGTAGTGCGGCGCGACCGGCAACGCGGCCGATTGCGTGAAATCCGCGAAGGCGCCCTCGGCGAACTCCTTGTCCTGGGCGCAGTAGGCGACCACCCGCGGCTGAGGTCGCGCGCACCCCGCTGCCAGGAATGGCAAGAATACCCCGAGCCAGCACCAGGGCAACGCGGCAAGGCAGCGATTCAATAAGCACATTGACTTCATCCTCCAGCGACCTCCTCCGAGCCGGCGGGGAGCAGCGCCGACCGGCCGACGAATGATCGTTGGCCTCGGTTTCCGGATAGAGTATACTAGATCGACTCCAAACACTACCGGACGACGCCGGCGGACGGCGAATTTGCTCCACCGTATCGAGGGCTGGGCTGCCGTCGCCCGACTCTCGAGCCACCGGACCATGGAACGAGGCGCTCGGAATGAGCAGCGTGCGCCGGCCGGCGGGTTGCCGTGCCGGTACGCGGATTTCTGTTGCTGGCTTCCCCCTGGACTGGTTGCCTCATGATCGCCACGGTGAGCCGGCTGGTCGAACTGATCCTCGACAGCCAGGTGCTGAATGCCCGGCAGTGCGAAAAGCTGGTCGGCAACTTGCAGACGCGCTGCAAGGAACCCTACCAGCTGGCGCGGGACCTGCTGCGCCGCGGCTGGCTGACGGACTACCAGCTGGAGCTAATCATCAAGGGCAGCGGCCAGGAATTGCTGCTGGGGCCGTTCATCGTCCTGGAACCGCTCGGCGAAGGCTGCATGGGCCAGGTTTTCAAGGCCCGGCGGCGGCAAAACGGCCAGCTCGTGGCGCTCAAGATGATCCACCGCGACCGCCGGGGCGACGTGCGGGCGCTGCACCGCTTTCGCCGGGAAGTCGAGGCGCTCGCCCAGCTGTCCCATCCCAATATCATCACCGCCTGCGACGTCAGCGAGATCGGCATCGCCCATTACTATGCGATGGAGTACGTCGAGGGCGTCAACCTGGAACGAATCGTCGCGCGGTCGGGGCCGTTGCCGATCGGCCCGGCGTGCGACTTTATCCGGCAAACCGCGCTGGGTTTGCAGCACGCGCACGAGCGCGGCCTGATTCACCGCGACATCAAACCGGGCAACCTGCTGATCTCGCAAACGATATCGGACCCCAAGAAGACCCTCGGTCCCGGCATGTCGCCGGAAGCGCGGGCGCGGTTCAATCGCTGGGGCACGGTGAAAATCCTCGACCTGGGACTGGTCCTGCTGGAGCAGCAAGACAGCGCCGAGAACAACGGCCATCCGCATCTGACCCAGGAAGGCTTTTCGCTGGGGACGGTCGATTACATGGCCCCGGAGCAGATCATCAATCCGCATCGGGTCGATATCCGGGCGGACCTGTACAGCCTCGGCTGCACCTTTTACGAATTGCTGACTGGGAAACCGCCCTTTCCCGACGGCACCTTGATCGAGAAGTTGCAGGGGCATAAGTCCCGGCCGCCCACGCCGGTCGAACAGCTGCGGGCGGAAGTGCCGGCCGCCGCTGGCGCGGTGGTCATGAAGCTGCTGGCCAAGCATCCCGAGCAGCGCTACCAGGATCCCGGTCAGGTGTCCGGGGCGCTGGCCGGTGTCCTGGTGCGCCTGGAGCGCCCGCTGCTCGGCTGGGACTGGAAACCGCCGATTACTTCCACCAAAACTCATCCAGTGGCGGAGACGCGCGAAGTGTTCGTCCAGCTGCCCCGTGAATCCGATCGCCTGCTCCGCATGCTCTTGACCTGTATTCTGGCGTTTCTGATTACTTTCTTGGTGCTGCTGCTGGCCAAGTAGCTCCCTGGGGCGTGCAGTCGCCTCGAAAACTTCCATTCAACGGTTCTTGTGGCCTCGATGAAGACTGAAGTGCTTGCCGTCAGTGCCAGCGCGCCGGAACCCGAATCGATCCGGCGGGCGGCAGCGGTGCTGCGCGG
>JAGVLI010000876.1 GCA_020054355.1 Planctomycetales bacterium
AGCGCCTCGACGGCTTCCTCGCAGCTGGCGTAGCGGTCTTCCGGCTTCTTCTGCATGAGCCGTTCGACGACCGCCACGAGCGCGTCCGGAATGCCAGGGACCAGTTCCTTGATCGAGGTGGGCTGCTTGTACTGGTGCGCCATCATCTTCTCGACGGCGCTGCCATCCGGGAACGGATAGCGCCCCGACAGGAAGAAGTAAAGGATGCAGCCCAGGCTGTACTGGTCGCCGAACGACGTGCGGTTGGTCGGCTCCATGATGCTTTCGGGGCTGGAGCAGTCCAGGCCGCTGGTCAGGGTATTGGCGGTGGACATGGTGTCCACCAGCGACTCGCCTTCGTTTTCCGCGAGCAGGGCGCCGATGCCCAGGTCGAGAATGTGAATCTGGCCGTCCGGCCCCAGCATCATGTTCGAGGGCTTGAGCAGCCCGTGGAAGATGCTGTGCTGATGACACGCTTGCAGGCCCTGGGCGGTTTGCAGGGCATACAGCGCCGCTATCTCCGGCGAGAACTTGCCTTCTCGCTGGATGACGGTGTCCATGTTCTCGCCTTCGATCAGCGGCCAGGACAGGTAATGCAAGCCGCCCGACGTGCCGACGTCCACGAAAGGCACGACCTGCGGATGGGTGAACTGCTCGAATTGCCGGACCTGGCGGCGGGCGAGGCGGACGTTCCACATGCTGCGCCGCGGCAGCACCTTGACGGCGTACCATTTGTTATCGGTCTTGGACATCGCCTTGTAGACGGTGCCCATGCTGCCCGTGCCGATGGAATCCGACAGCGTGTACGGACCGAGGACCAGGCCCTGCGTCTTGCCTTGCAGGATGCGGTCGGCCTGGAACTGCGTCAGGATGCCCTGGCCGACCAGGTGCTCCGCCAGTTGCGGCGGTTCCGCGCGCGAATGTTTCTTCAGATATTCGCCAACTACTTGGTCGAGCTGCCCGCGGTCAATCAGGTTGCTGCGCCGCAGATCCCAGACGAACCATTCACAGGCTCCAAGGTCGGTAGCTGCCATGATAGCGGCATCCTCAGTTGATGTTTCAGGCCAGGAGGGCCCCAATCGCCCGCGGCGAACTTTCCGAAAGGAAGTAAATCGCAGGATTGATCAGCACCATGACGACGCGCTGGACGGGACCGGAACTGGCTGTCGAACTCTCAATTCCCTATCATGGGGCGCAAATCCAGGGCTGTCAACCTCCAAACCCCATGCACCGTCGATACTTCCCGCGCGCCATGCCCAAGTGAATTCTACAAGTCTCCGGATACGCTTGGCAAGAATTTTTGCGCCCGCGTGAACCGGCGCGGCCGATTCGGCGCGAAGCTGTAACGTGCGCGGCGCGGAGCCGCGCCCGCGGTAAGCGGACAACCGCAGCCCGCTTACTCCGCTTACTTCGTGCGCGGCTCCTGTGCGCGGCTCGGACCCGATCGCTATTGGTGTCCGGATGGTTAGAGCATGCCGGACGCCGCCACCTTGATGCCCTTGAAAGCCATCTTCAGCCGTTCGGGGTTCGGCGCCACCTCGATGGCCGTCTCCTGCGAAACGTCGCCTCGGTTCACCAGCTGCATCAGGCTCTCGGTGAAGTCGAGCATGCCTTCCGCGAAGAACTTGGTGATGGCGTCGGGCAGCTTCTTGTCCTCGCCCTTCATGATGAGGTCGCGGACGGTCGGGTTGAAGATCAGGATTTCGTTGGTCGGCACCCGCTGCACTCCCTGCTTGATGCTGGGCAGCAGCTTCTGACAGATGACGGCCCGCAAGTTGAAAGCGAGCGCCTGGCGGATGGCCCCGTGCATTTCCGGCGGGAAGAGGTCGAGGATACGGCCGATGGTGCTGGCCGCCCCGGAAGCATGGATGGTGCCGAACACCAGGTGGCCGGTTTCCGCCGCGTGAATGCCAGCCTCGAAGGTGTCGCGGTCGCGCATTTCACCCACCAGGATGATGTCGGGGTCTTCGCGGACCGCGTGCTTCAGGGCGGTGTGCCAGTCGCAGACGTCGAGGCCGATTTCCCGCTGGTTAATGACCGCCTTCTTGTCGGTGAAGGTGAACTCGATTGGGTCTTCGACCGTGAGGATGTGGACGTGCTCGTGCTCGTTGATGTAGTCGAGCATGCTCGCGATCGTGGTGCTCTTGCCGCTGCCGGTGACGCCGGCCAGGATGATGAGTCCCTGGTCGAAGTGACACAGCTTTTCGATGCTCGGCGGCAGGTTGAGCTGGGCGAAGTTGGGAATCTTCACGTTGACGCGCCGGGCCACCAGGCTGAGCCGGCCGCGCTGCTTGAACAGGTTGACGCGGAACCGGCATTCGTCCTGGTCGCCGGCTTTCGGGACGACGTAGCCGTAATCGACGCCGCCGGTTTCATCGAGGATTTTCTTCAGCTTGGCGTCGAGGGTGGGCAGGAGCAGCCGCTCCATGTCTTCCTGGCTGAGCGGCCGCATCTCCATGCGGCGGATGACGCCGCGCAGGCGCATCATCGGCGGTTGACCGACCTTCAGATGCAGGTCGGAGCCTTCGTGCTTCATGACGACGCGGAACAATTTGTTGACTTCGGGTTCCCGACGCGCGTCGGCGGCAACTTGCGGCTCGGCGGCCGGTTGCGGTTGAGGTTGAGGTTGAGGAGCGGCCATCGGCATTTCTCCGACAGTGGCCAGTGGCCGGTGGCCAGTGGCCAGACCTTTTCGGGTTCTACGAACTGGCCACCGGCCACTGGCCACTGGCCACTACTCGGACAGGCACGCCCCGCTCGGCCAGGTAGGCCTTGCAGACGGGCACCGGATACTCGTTGTAATGGAAGATGCTCGCGGCCAGGGCGGCATCGGCGCAGCCCTCGGTCAGCACTCGATGCAGATGCTCCGGGCAGCCGGCGCCACCGCTGGCCACGACCGGGATATGCACCGTCCGGGCGACCGCCTGCGTCATCGGCAAATCGTAACCGGCCTTGGTGCCGTCGGCGTCCATCGAGGTCAGCACGATCTCGCCGGCGCCCAGTTCCTCCATCCGCCTGGCCCAGGCGACGGCTTCCAGCCCGGTTGGCGTCCGGCCGCCATTGATGTGGACTTCCCAGAACTCCTGGCCGTCGCGCTGGACCCGGCGCGGGTCGATGTTCACCACGGTGGCGCAACGGCCAAACTTCCGGGCGACGGCGGCGATCAATTCCGGCGTCTTCACCGCCGCCGAGTTGATGCTGACTTTCTCCGCGCCTGCTTGAATCAGTCGCGTGGCGTCTTCCAGGGTGCGAATGCCGCCGCCGACCGTGAACGGCATGAAAATCTCTTCCGAGACGCGCCGCACCACGTCGAGCATGATGTCGCGCCCCTCGTGGCTGGCGCTGATGTCGAGAAAGACCAGCTCATCCGCGCCTTCCTCCTCGTAGCGGCGCGCGACTTCCACGGGATCGCCGGCGTCGCGCAGCTGCAGGAAGTTGACGCCCTTGACCACCCGGCCGCGGTCCACGTCCAAACAGGGTATGATCCGCTTAGTAAGCATCGATGGCACAAGCAGCGTCCGGAGGCGCTCCGGACCACGAGAGAGGAAGCTGGTCTATTTTGATGAATGTACGGCGGGGAATGAGAGCGGTCAATCGCCTGCCGTGGGGAAGTGAGAAATTGCTCGGCGGCGCAACCGCACATCGTAGCCCGCCGCTCCGCGGCGGAGCGAGCGGCGCAGCCGCGAG
>JAGVLI010000839.1 GCA_020054355.1 Planctomycetales bacterium
CGCCGCCGGCCACCGCGCCGAGCAGGACGATGCGGTCCTGGTCCACGCCGGGCCGGCTGAGCAGCACATCGACGCAACGGCTCAGGTCCCAGGCCATCCAGCCGATCAGGCTTTCGCCAGTCAAATGCAGCTGCATGGCGGTGTTGAAGCGGAACCAGTAATCCTGCCGGCTGACGGCGAACTTGTCGGGATAAGAGTTGGCATCGACGAACGGATGTGCCCGCCGTTCGCCGTGGCCGAGGTTGTCCGGGACGATAACCAGGCAGCCGTGCCGTGCCCAGGTCATGCCCATGTCCTGCAGTTCGCCTTCGCGCTTGGGGTTGTGATGGCTGGAGCAGATGACGATGCCGGGCATCGACTTGGTCAGTTCCTTCGGCAGATACAGGTTGGCGGTGACGAGCAAGCCCGGCCGGCTCTCGAAGACCAGGTTCTCGATCTTGTAGCCGTCGCCCTCGAGCGTCTTGGTGACGCGGACGTGCAAGTCCTTGGGCACTTCGATGGGCTGGCCCAGCGAGGCCCGCAGCGCGGCCAGGCGCGGCTCCTTGAACTTCTCCCAGTCGGCCTTGGTCTTCAGCTCTTGCCAGGCTTTGGTTTCGCGCTGGTTGGCCGCGCGAATGCGGTTACGCGCATCGGCCGACAGCATCTTTGGCAATTCCTTGGCCCGATCGCTGTCGGCCGGCACGACCAGGGCGTTCAAGTCCTTGAGCTGCGCGGCCAGGTCGGCGGCCTGCTCGCCGGCAGCCGGCGATACCAGCAAGACGCTGCCAAAGGCCAGTAACGCGAGCGCAAGCAAACGACGGTGTGGAGACATCGGAGCAACCTCCCGGGAGGGCAGGGATGGCGGGATGCAAGGTTCAGCCGCGCCATCCTAACCGATTGCCGGAAAGCGTCCGAGAATGGGATGAAATGACAGGGTGATTGTATTTGTGTCAAATCAGCGAACTGGAAGTCGAAGTCACCGCCCCGACGGACGTGTGCCGCCGCCGAGCGTTGATGCCGCGCCGCCCGAATAGGTGGGGGCCACCACGCCTCGGCCAGCGCTCCCGCCGCCGCCAGCGCCGCCCTTGGCGGGATAGTAGTGCCCGTAGCTCTGGAACTGGGTGCGATGCCCGGTCGTCACCGCGTTCGGGTTGTTGGCTTCCTGGTCCACCGTGGATTGCACCGAGTTCAGCTGCTGCTGCATCTGGTTGACCGAATTGCGGAACTCGACTTCCGGGCGGACCAGGCCGTAGTAGTTCACGGCCGGGTTGCCGCGCCGCAGCAGGTTCAGATACGGGCTGAAGGTCGGCCGGGTAATGGGCGTGCCGGGTTGTTGGGCCAGCGCGGGCTGCTCGATGCCCAGCCAGGTTCCGGCGGTCAGCAGCAGGATAAGGCAGCAGCGTTTCATGATCGGGATTCCTCCACTCGCCCCCGAAGGCTGGCCCACGGGCGGATGCCCGTGGGCCGGGGTCGGCCTTCACCAGTTATCGTATCACGCAAAGCCGCGAGCGGCCTGGGCTGCAATTCGGTGTAGGTCAGGCTTTCCAGCCTGACGTTCCGAAGCGCGTCAGGCTGGAACGCCTGACCTACGGCCACTAGAAGCCATTGATGTTGTTGTTGTTGCCGTTGTTGCGCCGGAGGCTGCGGTCGAAGCTCAGGATGGTCTGCTGGCCGAGCAGTGCCACGCCGAAGACGCGCTCGATGGGCGACAGCACCTTGGCCAGCAGGTTGTCGAAGGCGATCAGCCGATCGCTCTGGACGTAGACGCGGTCGCCGGGGAAGAGTTGATAGTTGGTGGCCGTGCTGCCCCGCTTGGCGATGGCATACCAGTCCACGGGCAGCACCTGGTCGTCGTCGTGATGGCCGCCGTGGCCGTGATGGTGTTCAGCGCCTGCGTCGTGCGCGGGCCGGGCCACCCAGATTTTCTTCTTGGAACTGACGGCCGGCAGTCCATTGATCTGGCTGATGGCGTCCAGCACGGTCTCGTTGCCGGTGATCGGGAAGCGGTAGACCTGCTGCCCGTAGCCGGCGCCGTCGAGGATGATGTAGAAGACCTTGCTGTTGTAGGCGTAGACGTCGATGGAGATTTCCGGCTTGAGCAGGAACTGCGCCAGGTGGGCTTCAATCGCGCCCTTGGCTTCATCCAGCGACATGCCTGCCACGAAGACGCTGCCATACGCGCCCAGGCCGACGGTGCCATCGGGCCGGACCAGATGCTCGCCGCGCACCTGCTGCATGCCGCGCGACTGGGCCAGGGCCACCTGCACCTTCGGCTCCTTGAGCACCAGGCGCAGCTGCTTTTCGACCGCGTCGCGGGCCTGCTCGGTGGTCAGGCCGGCCAGGCGGACCGAGCCGTAGGAAGCGCCCAGGTTCACCACGCCGTCCGGCTCCACGCCGTAAGCGCCCACGACCGGCTCGTTGGGCAGCGTGTTGGTCGCCTGAATCAGCACGGAGTCCAGCGGTTCGATGCGGTAAGGCGGCAAGGGCACCACGCGAATGGCGTCGATCAGCAGGATGTCCGGAGGTTCGATGACATAGGCTGGCAGCGACATCTTTTCCAGCTCGCGCGGTACATCATGGCCGATGGCGCGGGCGGCGGGCTGGCAAGACAGACAACCCGTGTTACCGGCGGCAAGCAGGAGGAGCAGGCAATACGCAAGGGAACGGAAATAGTTGACGCGCATGGCTTGGGTCCTGGCGGGAACGCGGCCGGCGGTGGCCGCTGGCGGGTCGTTACGTCTGGAATAATCGGCAGGACCGGCGCGGTTTGCTGAATGATAATTCGGGACGGAAGTGATTCG
>JAGVLI010000175.1 GCA_020054355.1 Planctomycetales bacterium
AGGTGCTGCTGCACTTCGCCGGTGAGCCGCAGGCGCACGCCCTTGGCGTCGGTATCGACGCGCAGCGCGTTGTAGATTTCCGGCAGATGCCCTTCGTCGAACTCGGCGTCGAACGTCGAGCCGATGACCTGCACGATCTTGCCAACCTTTTGGCCGTTGGCGTGTCCGTTCTTGCTCGCCATGTGCGCTCCGTGGTGGAAAGGCTTTTACAGTCGAATTTGCCGACCGGCATCGATGTCGCCGACCAGGCGAACCATTTCGGTGCCGCCCTGCGGATGGAACTGGTCGCCAATCCGCTTCAGTTTTTTCAAGTCGAGTACGCTTCGATTGTGAATGACGATGTTCGTAAAATCACCGGCATCGATCAGTTTCTTGTCGGGTCGTCGCGTTGGGGCAATCATCGCCAGGAACTTGGACGCCAAGGCCGTCTCAAGGTCCGGAATGCGATGCGTGTCCCCAATCGGAATCGCGTTTCGAAAAACCGCGTGCATCGCGCGTGAGGCCGGTTTCATCACGTCAATGACCACTTTTTGCGTCACGGGGTCCAGGAAGCGGGCGACGGCGGCATTCTCGATTACTTCCAGGTAAGGAAACGTCTCTTCGAGAATCCGCACCGCTTTTCGCACGTCCTTCTTGGTAACCAGCACATCCACATCCTGCGTGCCCCGAGGCTGATCGCGGTAGCCGTTAATGCCATGCGTTCCCATCAGCACGCCGTTGATGCCGACCCGATGCAGCGTTGCCACCACGCGCTCGGGCGTGACCTCCATCACGTTCGCTTCCCTTCCCGCGCGGAACCACCGCGTCACCTTGCTCCCGATATGCAAGGCTTCCAGGTGTTGTCGTGCCAACGCCGAGAGTTCCTGGACTTTTGCGGTCATGGCAAGCGCGGCCGTTCATCCGGATCTCTGGTTCAACCGTTTAGATTCGCGCCGCGACCTGCGCCATTTCCTCGTCACTCCGGCGGTTCCGCTCACTGCTGCTAAATCTTGAAGTCGCGGTCGTGCTGAGCGGCATCCACGTATTCGGCAACCTCCCGGCCACCCCCTGCGTACACGATTTCCCCCAACACTCGGAGTTTGTCGAAGTCGATGGCCCGATAGTTGTGCTTGACCATCTCGATAAAATCACCCGCGTCCGTGTGTTTTTTGCTCTTCAGCCGTCCTGGCGAGATCATCGCCGCGAACTTGCACACCAGGGCCATCTCCAGATCGGGAATGCGGTGCGTCTTGCCTACCGTAATCGAATGCTTGAATACTGCCTGGTAAATCGGGTCAATCGGTTTCATCATGTCGATGAGCACCTTGCCGGTCGCAGGCTCATGAAACCGGGTAACCGCTGGAAAATCCTCGGCTTCCAGCCTGGGAAACGCCTTTTGAATCGCCAGCACCGCCTTGCGCAGATGGCTCTTTCTGACGAGCACATCGACATCCTGCGTCGCACGCTCCTCACCGCGCCAGCCGGTCATTCCGTAGTTGCCCATCAATACAAAACTGACTCCAGCCCGATTCAGGACGCCGATCAGTTTGGCGGGCGTAATCATGAGAGCTTCGGGCCAATACATCCGCCGCAGGGTCCGCGTGATCCCGCTGCTGGTACGCATCGCTTGCAGATGCTTGAGCGCTTTGACGGGCATGTCCACCCCTACTTTGCCGGCGCTCTTTCTCCCACTACCGTATACAGTTGGTTTGGCTTACCGAGAAATAGTTGTGTGTGGTGCGCCACAGTCGTCCGGGCAAACCCCAGGATATTCAGCCACCGCGTCACCAATTCCGGCGGCAAGTACCACCAGCTATGCTTCGGCTCGCCGGTTCGGGCGTCCGGCAGCCAGACTGGGCCGTGCGTGCCGCTCAGCCGCAAGAGCCAGCGCTGCCAGGTCCGCAGCTGCAATAGCTCCGTTACCACCAGCGTCTGTCGGGTCAGCCGCGCCGCACTCGCCAGGGCCAAAAACGGGTCGCGGAGGTGGAGCAGCACGCTGCCAAAAGTCGTCACATCCACCGGGCCGAGCGCTTCCGGAATCGCGTAAACCGTGCCCTCCGCCCGCTTCACTTTCGAGCCGTGCGCCGCATGGGCCAGCCAGAAGCCGTTGCGAATGCGCTGCAAGTGTTGTCGAACGCGCGCCGTTCTGACTTCCAGGTCATCGCCGCGGAACGGCACAACGTCGGTACACTGGTCGGCGGCCAGGTCGAAGGCGATCACTTCGGCGCCCTGGCGTTCCAGGTGGAAGGCCACGCAGCCGCTAGCCGTGCCAATCTCCAGTACCCGCCTACCGCTAAATTCGACGCCGCCCAGGTAAGCGTCGATGTTCGGCCGCAAGTCCCATTCGCCCTCGACGATCCCGTGGCCCGGCAGCTCCATCGTGTGATAGAAGTAGCACTCGGCCAGGTCCGCCGCCGGCTGCGGCGGCACGAACAGCGGGGCAGCCATCGCCGGTTATTCCAGCGCCGCCGCGCCGCCGATGACTTCCGCGATTTCCTTGGTGATCTGCGCCTGGCGGGCGCGGTTGTATTGCCGGGTGATGCTCTTGATCATGTCGCCCGCGTTCTCGGTGGCGGCCTTCATGGCCACGCGCCGGGCAATCTGCTCGCTGACGGCGGCGTCCAGGAAGCACTTGAACAGCCGGGTGCGGAAGGCGGTCGGCAGGATTTCTTCCAGGATGCCGGCGGCGTCGGGCAGAAATTCGTATTCGACCTTGCTCTTGGCGGCCGGCTTGTCCGTCGCCACGCCGGCGAGCGGCAGCAGGGTTTCCACCACGGCGGCTTGCCGGCCGGGGTTGAGGAACTTCATGTAAGCCACGTCCACGCGGTCGATCTTGTGGGCGCTGTAGGCTTCGATGTAGCGGTTAGCGATCACTTCGACTTCGTCGAACTTCGGCTTGTCCTCGAAGTGGATAAAGGTCTGCTCGGCGGTGAAGCCCTGGAACTTGAACCAGGCGATGGCCCGCTTGCCGGACAGTTCCAGGTGGAGGGTCTTCTGTTCGGCCTGGATGCCGCGCACGCGGCTCATGGCCTCGCGCTGGATAGCGCCGTTGTAGCCGCCGCATAGCCCGCGATTGGAGCAGAGCACCAGCAGGACGTTGTGCTCGATCGGCTCGTGCGTTTCCAGCAGCGGATGCTTGACGCTGCCGGCGGAGGCGCTGAGGTCGGCGGCCAGTTCGGCGATTTTGCGCGTGAACGCCTCGGCATCCTGGGCGCGCTTCATCGCTTTCTGAAAGCGCGAGGTGGCGATCAGTTCCATCGTCCGCGTGATCTTGCGGATGTTGCGGATCGCCTTGCGGCGTTTGACGAGGGCACGAGTCTTGGCCATATCTGGTTACTTTCGGAGTCTAAAGCGCTCGCCTGCGGCTCGCGGCTAAACGGTGGTTTTCGGGTTCAGCGGACAGCTTTGCTGGCGTCGCGGCAACCAACGTCGCACATGGGCGACGCACCAATACCCCAGTCTGAACAGCGAGTGAAATCCCGGTTTACTGGCGAGCCAGGCCAGCCAGCCGAACCGGGGAACCACTTTCCACATCGCAATGAACGCATCCACCCCGATCAACGTTTGTCCTTCGGCTGTCCTGGCGTGGAAGTACCAATCCAGGGCCACCGGGTCCAGTCCTTCGGCCCGTGCATCGAAGCCGGGGTCCGTGTAGTCCACGAACTCGATCCGCTCGGTCGCGCGCGGGATGCCGTGAATGTACTTCATCTCCCGCGAGCAGAGCTGGCAGAGGCCGTCGTAGTAGACGGTGAGTTTCATGTTGTGGCTCAGAGAATCAGTTTCTCACCGGCCCGTATGGTTCGAATAATCTCCAGCAGATACTTCCCGCCGTCGGGATAAATCAAGCATGCCAATTCGGCCGCCTTCTCACTGTCCAGCTCCGGGTTGTTTTTCAGGATGCGAATGAAGTCGTGCGCATCTCGGAATTTATCTTCATCCTCTCGATTCGGGCTGGTCATCGCGGAGAACTTCATGACCAACGCCATTTCCAGCGATGGAACCCGGTAGGTCTGCCCTTCGGTGGTGATCTTATGAGTGTGCTTGAATGTCTCCATGTAGGGTTGCTGGATCGGCTTCATCACATCGATCAGGACATCATCCGTACCTCGGTCCTTTAACCGCACCACCACCGGCAAATCAACCGCTTCCAGGTCCGGAAACGCCGCGAGCAACTCCTTGACTGCCCGCTTGACTTGCCGGGCAGCGACAATGACATCGACATCCTCCGTTGCGCGCGACTGCTTCTGCCAGCCCGCCAAGCCGTAGGCCCCAACCAGCACGAAGCTGATTTTGGCCCGGTTCAGCACGCGAATCACTTCAATCGGTGGAATTACCTTGGGCATCTGGTAACTCGACAGGATCGAGGATTTCGCGAACGTATGGGCGTGAATGTCTTTCACTGGCATGGCAGCACGCTCGCCTTCGGCTCGCGGCTAAACAGCGCCGTTCGGAGCCAGCGTCATTTTATCACACCGCCTTGAACTGCGGCTGGAACTCCTGGATCGCGGCCAGCAGCTTGGCTTCGATGTCCTTGGTCAGCTTGCGTTCCTGCAACAGGCCGTTGCGTATTTCCGGCTTTTGCTCCTTCATGAAAAGCAGGAACTGTTTTTCCCAGGCGGCGACCTGGTTGCGCGCCACCTTGTCGAGCTGGCCCTTGGCGCCGGCGAAGATAATCATGACCTGGTCGATGACGTTCATCGGCTGGTATTGGGACTGCTTCAGGATTTCCACCATGCGGTAGCCGCGATCCAGCTGCGATTGCGTGGCCTTGTCGAGGTCGGTGCCCAGCTGGGCGAAGGCTTCCAATTCGCGGAAGGCCGCCAGGTCGAGCCGCAAGCTGCCGGCGATGGACTTCATGGCCGGAATCTGGGCCTTGCCGCCGACGCGCGACACGCTGATGCCCACGTCGATGGCCGGCCGGACACCGGCGAAGAACAGGTCGGGCTGCAGGTAAATCTGGCCGTCGGTGATGGAGATCACGTTGGTCGGAATGTAGGCCGACACTTCGCCTTCGAGGGTTTCGATGATTGGCAGCGCGGTCATCGAGCCGCCTGTGTTCCAGACCTTGGCGACCTTGTGGCCCGGATGCTTCGGCAGTTCGTGCTTCTCGGCATGCTCCTTGTCGAGCGGGCCGACGAACACCTTCGGCGTGTTGTCCGGGTTGCGCAGCACGGACCAGTCGTCCGTGACCTTGCCGGCGTCGGCGTCCTGGGGGACGATCACCCAGCGCTCGGCCAGCTTGGCGGAGCGTTCGAGCAAGCGGGAATGGCAGTAGAACACGTCGCCGGGGTAGGCTTCGCGGCCCGGCGGCCGGCGCATCAGCAGCGACAGCTGGCGGTAGGCAGCTGCTTGCTTCGTCAGGTCGTCGTAGACGCACAGGGTATCGCGGCCCTGCTCGTACATGTAGTATTCGGCCATCGCCGCGCCGGAATAGGGCGCGATGTACTGCAAGGGGGCGGGATCCTTGGCGGAGGTGGAAACCACGATGCTGTAGTCCATCGCCCCGTTGGCTTCCAGCGCCTCGACCACCTGGCGCACGGTCGAATCCTTCTGACCGATGGCCACGTAGACGCAGATGACCTTCTCTTCCTTCTGGTTGATGATCGCGTCGATGGCGATGGCGGTCTTGCCGGTCTTGCGGTCGCCGATGATGAGTTCGCGCTGGCCCCGGCCGATCGGCGTCATGGCGTCGATGGCCTTGATGCCGGTCTGCAGGGGTTGATTCACCGGCTGGCGGCCGGCCACGCCCGGCGCGATCGATTCGACGGGCCGAGAGTACGGCGTGACGATCGGACCTTTGCCGTCGCGCGGATTGCCCAGCGGATCCACCACCCGGCCGATGACGGCGTCGCCCACGGGCACTTGCAGCAGCTGGCCGGTGGTCTTGACCTCGTCGCCTTCGGTGATGGCCAGGTAATCGCCCAGGATGATGACGCCGACCGAGTTCTCCTCCAGGTTGAAGGCCAGGCCGCGCACGCCGGTGCGGGTGAACTCGATCATCTCGCCGGCCATGACGCCGCCCAGGCCGTAGATGCGCGCGATGCCGTCGCCGACTTCCAGCACCCGGCCGACTTCGCGGACGTCGATCTGGTCCTTGTACTGCTCAATTTCCCTGGTCAGAACTGAAGCGATCTCGTCGTGTTTGAATCTCATGAGAGCTACTCGCGAAGAGTTGGTTCCGGATGGTGTTCAAGCGGGTGCGGACTGAAGCGTCGTACAGCCAGTCGCCGACGCGGACGGTGAGGCCGCCAATCAACTCGGGATCGACAATGGCCAGCAGCTTCGGTTCCAGCTGCATGACCTGACGCAGCTGCTGGAGCAAGCGGGCGCGCTGGTCGTCGGCCAGGGGCGCGGCAGAGCGGACGACGACGTGCCGTCGTTTGCGCAATTCGTCCAGCACCGCGACCGACTCGATCAAGATCGAGCGCAGGACGTCCAGCCGGTCGTGCGCGTTGAGGACAATCAAGAAATTGAGAAACAGGTCGCTGGCCCGGCCCTTGAATACTTCCTCGAGCGTGTGCCGCTTGCGGTCGCGGCCGATGGTCGGATTGGTGAGGAAGCGCTCGAAGTCCGGCTGCGAGCGGAAGACGTCGGTGAGGAGGGAGTCCAGCTCCTCCAGCATTTCCTCGGACCGACCGGCCTTTTCGGCGGCCGTCAAGAGCGCCTCGGCGTAGACGCGCGCCACCCGCCGGGCCTCCACGTCGTAGAGCACGGCGCTGGGAGGCGTCTCGTCGAAGTAGGAAGGCAGTGCTTCGCCGTCGACCTTCATGTGTTTTGTCCATTCAATTGCCGGCGGCCCTGGGCGGCGGCAGCCCCCAGCTCGGCGATGGCTTCATCGGCCAGCCGCCGGTGGTCGTCCTCGCCGAGATTGCGGCGGACGGCTTTCGTGGAAATCAAGGTGGCCAGCTGCACGCTCTGGCTCCAGAGTTCGTGCAGCGCCTGGTCCTTGGCGGTCTCCAGCTCGCGATGCAGCCGGTCGCGCTCGGTCTGAATCTCCTTGCGGGCCTCGGCAATCATCTCGTCCTTGGTGTGCTTGGCGTCGCGGCGGGCTTCGTCGATCATCTCGCGCACGGTTTCCGCGGCGGCGTCCATCTTCTTCTGCAACTCGACGCGGACCTGCTCGGTCTCCGCGCGGGCCTTCTTGGCTTCCTCCAACGCACTGTGGATGCGCTGCTCGCGCTTGTCCAGCCCTTCGAGCATCGGTCCCCAGGCATACTTGCGGAGGACGAAGAACAGCCCCAGGAAGACAACGATGGTCCAGATGCCGAGATCGAAGCGCTTCTCGAAGATGTCGATGTCCTTGG
>JAGVLI010000308.1 GCA_020054355.1 Planctomycetales bacterium
CAATACCTCGTAGGGTCCGCTGTGCGGACCATTGGCCTGCCGCACCGATGCAATGGTCCGCACAGCGGACCCTACAGAAATGCAACTCGAATTACTTACGCCAGCGCTGCCCGCGCCCGTTTCACCAGGTCATTGTCCCGATCTTGCGTGCCGTGCAGGTTGAACATGCTCGCTGCCAGGAAGCGGTTGCGCAAGGCCGGCGTCGCATGATAGAAGTCTTCCAGCGCCGCCGAGCTGAACTTGTAATCGTGCGAATCGCGGCCCTTGAGGAAGATCAGTCGGCGCGCCGCCGTCATCAGCGCCTGCGGGTCGGCATCGGGCTGTTGCAGGTAGGCCAACGTCTTCTGGGCCGCCGCCAGCTTGTCCTTGCTGACTTCCGTCAGCACCTCTTCAATCGCTCCCGCGCCGGTGGCTTGCGGCTTGGCCGCTTCCAGGGCGTCGATCTTCAAATCCTTGAGTGCCGGGCCGCGCTGCTTCATTACCTCGCGGAACATGGGCAGGAACGTGCCGGCTTGCAGCAGCAGGTAGCGGCGGGTTTCATCATTGCTGGCGTTCTGGAAGCCGAAATGGAGCGCGTTGGCGGTCGTCACGGTATGCAGGCCGACGATGCCGGGCTGCCGCATCAGCAACTCCCCGGCCCCCAGGAAGATGCCATCCCACACTGAGCTGGGATCGACTTCCTTGTTCAGCAGGTCCACGATCTGCTCGGCAACATCCGCCGGCGAGCCAGTGCGCAGCGTGGTCAGGAAGCTGGTGGCCGCCCCGGCATCCGGCTTGCCGCGCTGCCAGTGAGCGCGAATCTTCGCCAACCGCTTGAGATTCTCGCGGCCAGGGCGGTCCGGTTCGCCGTCCCGTTTGGCGGGGTTGTCGCCTTCGTGCTCCAGCAGCGCGAACGCCAGCGAACGCACGATCGGCTCGGCGTGCCGCCAGCCAATGGTCTGCAAGGTGCGCCAGGCATTGGCGACAAAGATGGCCTTGTGGCCGATGTCGCGAAAGTCGCGCGCCCCCAACCGCCAGAAGCCTTCGATGACCTCGATGGCCCCGGCATGGCGGACGAACGACGCAATCGCACGATCCGCGCCTTCCTCATCCCAGGTATCCATCGCTTCCAGGAAGCGTTGCTTCGCCTGGTGGCCGGCTGGCAGCTTGGCCTCGTCCACCGGCGACATCGACCAGTTGCCTTCCTGACGATTGCGCTCCTGAGAGCTTTTGAAGTAGTCCAGTGACCAGAACAACGGCAGCCAGCGGTCGGCATCCGGGGCGGCGACGGTGGCCAGGTGCGCCGAGTTGACTACCAGCACCGCATGGAACTTGAAGCCGACCGGCCGGGGCTTGATGCCGCGCACGCCCGCCAGCATGAGCGCGGCCAGCAGTTCCTGATAGGTCGTGCCCTTCTTGATCTTGCCGGCGACTTCTTCGAGCAGCCGATTCCGTGGGGTTTCCTCGATGAGCTTGACCAGCGGCTCGATGTCCGCGCTCAGCTGCACCTTGTTGGGCGCTGCCTTGACGTCGTCGGCCGCGAGCGTCGGCAGACCGCGCAGGAAGCCAAAATCGCCCAGGCCAACCACGGCGCCCGCTTGCAGGGAATGGCGAACGAATTCACGGCGATTGATGCGAGACATGAGAGCATCCTCCGAGAAAGGATGGATCGGATCGTCCACCTCGGCCGACGCCGGCCACGCCAAGCCAATCATGATTATACCGGGAACGGCGCAGCCAATACCACAGCGAGCGGCGGGGTTTATTGCTCTCCCATCGCCTTCTCGCTGGCATGACCGTTGGCCAATGGCGGCCGTTTGCCGAATTGCTCCGCCACTGCCAGCACGCTCGCCAGGAAGCCGGACAGTCCGTTGCCGTCGGTCGCGCCGTCGCCGCTGATGTGGACCGAACGCAATTCGGTGGGCTTGGGCAGGGTCGCGGCGATCTCCGGCAGTCGTGCGATCAGCTGCGCTTGCAGGAGTGACTGCGACAGATCGTTCTCGATGGCACGTCGCTGCTTCTCCAGCGCCAGGTCGCGCTCGCCCCGCGCCGCTTGGGCCTGATGCACCAGGTTCTCTCTCGCCAGGTTCGCCTCGGTCCGTTGCCCTTCTTGCTCGGCTTTCAGCTGGTCCAGCTCGCTCTGCTGCCGTAGTGCTTGCAGCTCCTGGCCGATGCGCCGCGCTTGCACATCCAGTTCGTGCAACGTGCGTTCCAGCTCGGCTTCCTTGCGGGCCTTCTCGGTGGTCGTCTGCTGGAGCAGCGCTTGCCGGACGGCTTCTTGTTCGATGTCGAGCCGGCGAGCTTTCTCCGATTGTTCGCGGTCGAAGCGCTGCTGTTCCTGCTGGCTGCGCACCTCGGCCAATCGGCGTTCCACTTCCAGCTCGGCGATGTCGCGTGCCTGGCGGTTGTTCAGTTCCTGCGAGGAAATCTGCTGCTGGGCTTCCAGTTCGGCCATGCGGGCCAGCTTTTCCCGTTCGGCCCGGAATGGCTTCTGCAAGTTCTCCCAGACGCGCGTCGAGCTGACCACCGCTTCCTTGATCTGCACGGTCACGATCTTCAGCCCCAGGCCGGTCGAGCGGTTGCCCTCCTCACCGCCCTCGGCCACCGCCCGCAAGCGATGCGTCAGCTCGGCGATGATCGGCTGCTTGTCGTTGAGGATGGCGTCGATGCTCATGGTGGCGACCTTGTCCTTGATGGCCGCCTCCGCCTGCTCGCGCAGCTGCACCTTGACGATCCGCATGCGGTCGCTCGGATCGGAGAAATCCAGACGGCGATAGGCCGTCTTCACGTCGTCCACCACCCATTGCACGTAAGCCTGCACCAGCACGCCCTGCCGTTCGGCGCAGATGCAGCGGGCGTTGATGAGCAGCGTCTGCACGGCGGCGGGGATGATGAGAAACGCATCCGTGGCCGGGCGATAACCGAACGAGACGCCCAGGCCGATGTGAACCGGCTCGGCATGACCGCGGCGCGTATGCACGACGTAGACATTCGGCGCGACGACGACGGTCTTCCAGAAACCAAAGCCGGTGATGCGATAATCCAGCGGCGCCGTGGCAACGGCGCTGTCCTCGTCGGCCAGCGCCAGGTCCATGCTGGCGGACAGGATGCTTGAGTCTTCGGCGGATCGATTGCGCATCCCCGCCACCATGGTATTCCTGGCTGGCCGCGCGGCAGCGGCTGGCGCCGGCGGCGCCGCCTTCTGCCAGGGTTTCAGGTCGCGCTCGACCTTGGCTTGCTGGCTCATCACTTCGTTGAGATAGGAGTTCGATTGCTCGTTCATGATGTGCCCTCGCGAACGGAGATGAGATTGGTGCAGGGCGCGGCAGCGCCCGACCAGAGGAAAGAGACTTGAGATGGCCGTGCGGTTCGGAGCCGCGCAGGCTCTCGCTACGACGACACCTGATCGCGGACCAGTTCGCCGAACAGTTCGGGGCGGCGCGTGCGCAGCATGTAGTTCGCCAGGGACCGTTCGCGCGCCAGCAGCATGGCGTCCAACTCGGTCACGATCATTTCCTCGACGATGCGTTCCTGCTGCGTGCTGGCCAGCAGTTCGCCATCCGGACCCCAGATCAGGGCGGCCCCGGCGTGGTGCGGCTGATTCTCGTGGTCCCTGGGATAGATGTCCACGTAGCCGGCTCGGCCGACCTGGTCGGTGAGCACCGCGAAGCAGGCGTTTTCGCGGGCGCGCAAGGCGTACTTCTGGAAGAAGGCGTGCGATGAGCGCCGCGCCGCGGTCTCGCTTTCCGGCGTGTCCTGCCAGACCTTGAACCGGGCGGCATGCGGCATCAGCAGCACGTCGGCGCCGCGCAGGGCCAGCACCCGCGCAATCTCCGGAAATTGATTGTCGTAGCAGATGACGACGCCGACCTTGCACTTGCCGACGTCGAACACGTTGATGTCCCGGCCGCCCTTGTAGTACAGGGTCTCGTCGCGCGACATGTGCAGCTTGCGCTGCTTGCCGAGATAGCCTTCCGGCCCCACCAGCACGACCGTATTGAACGTGATGTCGCGCTCCTTCTCGCTCAGTCCAACGGCCAGGAAAAGCCGGTGGCGGCGCGCCAGCTGTTGGAGCTTGTGGACGCTGGGGCCATCGGGCACTGGCTCGGCGAGTTCCCAGGTATTGGGCGTGCAATGGCCGTGGACGATCAGTTCGGGAAACAGCACCAGGTCGGCTTTTTCCGCGGCGGCCCGCTCGCACCAGCCGGCAATGCCATTGAGGACGCGCTCGGGTTCGCCCAGGTAGCCGTTCATGCTCACGGCCGCCACTCGCATCGTCTGCATGTCAAACCCCTCCCGTTATTTCTTCAGCCAGCGGTCGAGCCACTCGTAGGCCGTCTTGCGGACCTCGGGTGGAAAATTGTGGTCGCAGTCCGGGTAGTTCGCCGCCAGCTTGTCGGCGGCTCCCAGCAATTCGTAGACCGGCTTCGCGGCCTTGATGCAATCCTTGACGCCGTCCGGGTCGAAGTTGTGGTCCTTCACCGGAGCGCTGGCCAGGAAGGCGCGCGGCGCCAGTGCCGCGACGACCTCGGTAAAATCGAACGGCACCTTTTCCGGCTTGAGGTCGTAGGCGGTGCGCAGGCGCGGCATGTAGCCGTCGTGGCTCCAGCCTTTCAGGTCGCCCTTCATGTATTTCGGAAAGCTGCAGAAACCGCAGTTGGAGACGATGCAGCGGATGCGCGGATCGAAGACGGCGACGAACATGCTGTTGTGTCCGCCCAGCGAATGGCCGATGACGCCGATGCGCCGCGGATCGACTTCCGGCAGCGACTGCAACAGATCGACGCAGCGCATGTGGTTCCAGATGCCCTTCATGGTCGCGCTGACGTAGCCGTTCTGATAGGCATCGAACTTGTATTCACCCATGTTCACGTAATCGGGAACAATGCAGACGTAGCCGCGCTCGGCCAGATGCACGGCATACGCGCGGTCTTCCTTCGCTCCCAGGCCGACCGCCACGCCCTTGCCCAAGTCGCGGCTGGTCGGGTGCAGACAGAGCACGGCCGGCAGCTTGCCTTTTACTTCGAGCGGCACGAGCAAGTAGGCCGGCAGCCGGTCGCCCTTCTCCACGGCCAGGGTGATCTTGCGGCGGACGTATTGATCCATCTTCACTTCTTCAACCGTCCGCACGTCCAGCGGCACCTTGCGTTGGTCGTCGGGCAGCGGCCCCATCACTTCCTGCATATTGGCCAGGATGTGCGCCCGGCGCTTGGCCCAGTCGTCCGCGTTCTTGACGGGCTGCTCCCTGTTCTCGGCATCGCGCCAGACGAGGAGCTTGGACTTGTCGGGATAGACGGGCGGCGCTTGGGCGCGGCAGAGCGGAGCGAGGATCGTAGCTGCCAGCAACCCGGCCAGCAGCTGTCGCGTAGAGTGGTTCATGGAGCGATCCTTCTTGTCCAGGGTGCCAGGGTACTGTCGCGCTTCTACGCAATGGACAGTTTCTGGTATACTGCCAAACAGCAGGCCAGAGGATTTTTCATGTCGAGCAAGATCCGCACTCCCAACGACGAAGCCGCCATTCTCCGGCGGGTGATGCAGCCGCGGAACGGAAATCTCACGAAAACCGCTGCGCGCGCCATCCTGGGATGGAATCTTACCGAGGAAGACCGCGCTCGAATGAACGACTTGGTTCAGAGGAACCAGCGTGGAACATTGACAGCCGAAGAACTCGCTGAATTGCATGGCTATCTGCGCGTGGGGATTTTCCTGGACTTGATGCACTCCAAAGCACGCCTCAGTCTGAAGCGCGAGCAAATCGCCTCAGGGCGCTGAGCTTGCGGCTTTCGCCGCCGAAGCACGGCCGCCCACAGAAGGCAACCATGCAAAGAGCTTGGCTCACTTCCTCCCCGCCACCCCCAGTAGATACGCAATCACGTCGGCCAGGTCTTGCTTCGAGAGTTGCTTTTCCAGTTCGTCGGGCATCAGCGATTTCACCGTGGCCTGGATTTCGTCGATTTCGCCGCGCAGGATAGTGTCCTCGGCTTTCTCCGCGCGGCGCAGCGTGATGCTGGCGGGTGCGTTCACCGCCAGGATGCCGGTCAGGAACCGGCCGTTTTTCGTCGTTACCACATAGTTGAGATAACGCGGATCGACTTCCCGGCTCGGATCGAGGATGTCGAGGACCAGTCCTTCCGGCGTCTTGGTCTTGAGGGCCGCCAGCAGGTCCGCGCCGACCTCTGAGCCTTCGTTTTCGAGGCGATGGCAGACGCTGCAGTTCTTCTTGAAGACCGCCTTGCCGCGCAGCGCGTCGGTTGGCAAATCCAGGGCAGCGCGGTAGTCATCGTTGACCTTCTGGCGGTCGCCCGTCGTCCGGGCGGCGAACAGCTGGCCCACTCGCTTCCTGATTTCGGCGTCGGGATGTTTGCGCAGCAGGTCTACACGGGCTGCCTCGATTTGCCCCGGCAGCACCTGCTTCTTTTCCACGGCGTCCAGCAGCTTGCGCACCCGTTCCGGCCGGGCGAGCAGCGCCTCGGCCGCCTCCCGGCGCAGGTCCGGCGGATAGTTATTCCAGGAAGCCAGCAACAAGTCGGCAATCTTCGGGCTGTCCTGGGCCGACAGCGCCCGCACGGCAGCCAGCTG
>JAGVLI010000378.1 GCA_020054355.1 Planctomycetales bacterium
CAGCCCGACGTGTTCGCGCCATTGATGGGACACGTCGGGCTGACGCCTCGACGCTCGCCAGCAAGAGCCAGCCGCCCCCGCGATTTCCGCAAGAGACCGTTGACGGCCTTGGATGGAACGGCTATTGATGGTAGATTACGAGATAAGGGTGGGACGGTGAAACCGTTCTGTCCGAGTGCGTATATTGCAGCAGACGCCGCGGCGTGTTTCCCTGCTTCCGGCTGCTGGCCTGGCGAACCGATCGGACCCAAGCGCCTTCCTCGCGCCGCGGATTCAAGTAAATTGCTGGGTGCGACTTGGGTGCTCGGTTCGGCCAGGTGGGCGCCGGCTCAAACGAAGGAGATCACGGTATTCCCCCTAACGACCGCAACGATCGTAACTCGCAAGTGCGCAACCAGGCCAATCAGCATCGGGTCAACGAGCAGATCCGCATCAGCCCGGTTCGCCTGATCGGCATCAACGGCGAACAGCTGGGCGTGGTGCCGACCAATCAGGCCATGGACCTGGCCCGCGAGGCCAACCTCGATCTGGTGGAGGTGGCGGCCCAGGAACGGCCGCCGGTCTGCAAGATCATGGACTACGGCAAGTTTCGCTACCAGCAGCAGCAGCAGAAAAAAGACAAAAAAGCCAAGGCGCACCAGCAGAAGCTCAAGGAAATCCGGGTCCGGCCCAAGACCGGCGATCACGACGTCGAAACCAAGATCAATCAGGCCCGGAAGTTCCTGGAGCACAACGACAAGGTGCTGGTCAACGTGCTGTTCCGCGGCCGGGAGCTGCAGCACATCGAGGAAGGCCAGCGGATCATTGCCGGCATGCTGGAAAAACTGGTGGACATTGCCAAGGTCGAGAAGTCGCCGTCGATGGAAGGCAAGCGCATGACCGCCATGCTGGCCCCGAAAACCACCTGAGCGCCGAAAATTCCCGCCAGGGCAGGCTGCGATTTGCTACATTAAGCGTTCCGCTTTCCCGGGACCCTTGGTCGGTTGCCAGGGGTTCCTTTGTTTTTCCCCGCCCTGGGGCGTTCGCAGGGCTTGAAAGGAAGGCAGCCATGCCTAAGATGAAGAGCCACAAAGGCTCGCGCAAGCGCTTCCGGGTGACGGCCAACGGCAAGCTGAAACGCAAGCAGGCCGGCAAGAAGCACCTGGAAAGCCACAAGACCGGCAAGCGCAAACGCCAGCTGCGGGCCACCGTGTTGCAGACCAACCGGCTCGCGCAAAAATACGTCAACCACATGGGCGATGCCAAGTAAACGCGAAGCAGACAGCGGCGAGCCGGGAGCGTCAGCGACGGGAGTATGCGAAGCTGACAGATACTCCGGTCGCTCACGCTCCCGGCTCGCCAGATTCCAATAGGAGCCACCACCAATGACTCGCGCACGGAGCGGCAAGACCGTCTTGCGAAACCGCAAGCGTCTGCGCCGGCTGACCAAAGGCTTCGTGATGAGCCGGCACAACCTGTACCGGCAAGCGGTCGTCACCCTGATGCGCGGCCGGGTCTACGCTTTCCGCGACCGCCGGGTGCGCAAGCGCGAATTCCGCCGCCTGTGGATCGTGCGCATCAGCGCCGCCTGCCGGATGCGCGGCCTGCGCTACAATCAGCTGATTGCCGGCCTCATCAAGGCCAACGTCGAGTTGGACCGCAAGACCCTCGCCGATATCGCCGTCCACGATCCGGACACGTTTACCAAGATCGTCGAACTGGCGGAGCAGAACCTGTAGCCATTTAAGATTGCAAATTGCAGATTGCAAATTGGCTGCGTGTCAATTTGCAATCTGCAATTTGCGATTTGCAATTCTAATATGTCCGACCTTGCCAACCTGGAACAGCGGGCGTTGTCCGAACTGAACGCGACCGACGGCGAGGAATCGCTGCGCGCCTGGAAGACGCGCTATTTCGGCGACCACGGCGAAGTCACGCAGGCGCTCAAGGACATCGGCAAGGTGCCCGGACCCGAACGGCCCGCCTACGGCAAGGAAGTCAACCGGATCAAGGCGGCGCTCAACCAGGCTTATGAAGCCGCCCTGAAGACCGCGAAGGACCTGGCCCTGGAGCGCAGCCTGGCGGAACCGCCGCTCGACGTGACGCTGCCGGGCCGTCGGCCCAGCCACGGCCGCCTGCACCTGGCCACCCAGGTCATGCGCGACATTCGCGGCATCTTCGCCGACCTGGGCTTTCAGGTTTACCGCAGCCGGGAAGTCGAGGACGACGAGCACAACTTCGGCCTGCTCAACATGCCGCCGCACCACCCGGCCCGCGACATGTGGGACACCTTCCACACGACGACGCCCGGCGTGCTGCTGCGGACCCATACCTCGCCCGGCCAGATTCACGTGATGCGGAAGTTCAAGGGCAAGCCGATCCGCGTCATCCTGCCCGGCATGTGCTACCGCTACGAGGCCATCACCACCCGCAGCGAAATCCAGTTCCAGCAAGTGGAAGGATTGGCCATCGGTTCCCGCGTCAACATGGCCGACCTCAAGGGCACCATCGTCTCCTTCGCCCGGCGCATGTTCGGCGAGGAACGCCAGGTGCGCATCCGCTCCAGCTACTTCCCGTTCACCGAACCGTCGATCGAGGTGGACATGGACTGCATCGTCTGCGCCGGCAAGGGCTGCGGGCTGTGCAAGAAAAGCGGCTGGCTGGAGATCATGGGCGCCGGCATGGTTCATCCCACGGTGCTGAAGAACGGCGGCTACGACCCGGAGCAGTTCACCGGCTTCGCCTTCGGCATGGGACCGCAACGCATCGCCATGCTCAAGTACGCCATCGACGATATCCGGCTGTTCTGGGGCAACGACCTGCGCTTCCTGCAACAGTTTTGACCGCCATTCCTGGCGAGCGGCGGGCCTCAGTCCGCTGACGCCCGCCGCTCGCCACAACCAACCGATACCCATGAAAGTCCCCCTCAAATGGCTCTCTGAGTACGTCGGGCTGACCCTGGGGCACGCGCAGCTGGCCGAACGGCTGACCCTGGTGGGCCTGGAATCGGCGGGCATCCGCGTCTACGGGCTGCCAGTCCCAACGGGCCTGCGCATCCGGCCGGAAGACATCGGCCCGGTCTGGGACCCGAAGAAGATCGTCATTGCCCAGGTGCGCAGCGTCGAGAAGCATCCGAACGCCGACAAGTTGCTGCTCGTCGCCGTCGATCTGGGCACCGGCGTGCCCAAGCAGATCGTGACCGGCGCGCCGAACCTCAAGGTGGGCGACCGGGGGCAAAAGGTCGTGCTCGGCCTGACCGGCACCATGTACTTCGACCACCACGGCAAGGACAAGGAAAAGCAGCTCAAGGAACTGAAGCCGATGGAGCTGCGCGGCATCACGAACGATGCAATGGTGATGTCGAACTTCGAGTTGGGCGTCAGCGACGACCGTGAAGGCGGGATCATCATCCTGCAAGACGACGCCCCGCTGGGCAAACCCTACGTCGATTACGCCGGCGACATCGTCCTCGAACTCGACGTGCTGCCTAACATGGCCCGCTGCCTGTCGATGCTCGGCGTGGCGCGCGAAGTCGCCGCCGCCACCGGCGGGCGGATGAACCGGCAGCAGATCAGCCTCGAATACTCGCAGGAACCCATCGACGGCCAGTGCGGGGTGGTCATCGAGAACCCGAAGCTCTGCGCCCGCTACCGGGCGATGCTCATCAAGGGCATCAAGTTCGGCTCGGCCCCCAGCTGGATGCAGACGCGCCTGACCTACGCGGGCATGCGGCCCATCAACAACGTCGTCGATATCACCAACTACGTCATGCTGGAATACGGCCAGCCGTTGCACGCCTTCGACTACGACGTGCTGAAGCAACGGGCTGGCGGCAAGCCACCGACGATCACCGTCCGCTCGGCGCGCGCCGGCGAGAAGCTCAAGACCCTGGACAAGGTTGACCGCGAGCTGACGCCCGATCATCTCATCATCGCCGATACCGCCGGCCCGATTGCGCTGGCCGGCGTCATGGGCGGGCTGGAGACGGAAGTCTCCGACAAGACCGTCAACGTGCTGCTGGAATCGGCCAATTTCGATTTCGTCAGCATCCGCAAGACCTTCCGGCATTTCGACCTGCCCAGTGAAGCCAGTGCCCGCTTCAGCCGGGGCATCCACCCGGACATCGTCGCGCCGGCGTCCGAGCGCGCCGCGGAATTGCTGCGCCGTCATGCAGGCGGCAAGGTCTGCAAGGGCCATTTCGAGAGCTATCCGGCTCCCGTCGAATTCCGGCCGATCTCACTGGAGCTGGAAGAAGTGCGCAAGGTGCTGGGCGTAAGCATGTCGCGCAAGGACGTGGTCCATGTCCTGCAAGCCCTGGATTTCGACGTCAGCGACGATGCGCCGGGCACGCTGCTGGTGCGGACGCCGGGCCACCGCCTCGACGTCCGCGAAAGCGCCGACCTGATCGAGGAACTGGCGCGCATCCACGGCTACGACAAGCTGCCGGCGACCCTGCTCGCGGACCAGCTGCCCGAACAGCACACCAACTGCAAGCTGGAACTGGAAGAGCGCACGCGCGACATCCTCGTCGCCGCTGGCTTGCAGGAAGTGATTACCTATTCGCTGACCAAGGCCGAACGCGAAGCGCCGCTGGGGCTATCCGCGCCCGAGTACGTGACGCTGAAGAACCCGATCAGCCCCGAACGGTCGGTGATGCGGCAGACCTTGCTGGCCGGCGTGCTGGAAGCCGCCGCCGAAAACTTGCGGAACAGCGTTGATGTGCGGCTCTTCGAAGTCGGCTCCGTCTTCGTGCCGGTGGCCGGCGAAAAGCTGCCCGCCGAGCCGGTACGGCTGGCCCTGGTGCTGTCGGGTGGACGCTGGGGCGAGTTCTGGTCGGAAGCGGGCGCCAAGCCGCCGAGCCTGGAGTTCCACGACATCAAGGGCGTGGTCGAAACCCTGGTCGGTGACCTGCATTTACCGGATGTAAGCTATCGCCTGGCGAAAGTGGCCTATCTGCATCCGGCCCGCGGCGCGGAGTTGCTCGTGAAAGGGCAAGGGATGGGGACCTTCGGTCAGCTGCATCCCCGCGTGGCGGAAGCGTTCGGCCTCGATGGGTCGCGCGTAGTGCTGGCGGCCGAACTGGACCTCGAACGCATCACTGCGGAAGTGCCTGAGCGCTATACCTTCACTTCAGTGCCGCGCTTCCCGGCAGCGCTGCGCGACGTGGCGGTGATCGTGGAGGAAACCATCCCGGCCGAGCAGGTGCTGACGGAAATCCGCCAGGCCGGCGGCGACTTGCTCCGCGGCGTCCGGCTGTTCGACTTGTATCGCGGCCCAAGCATTCCAGCGGGCACGAAAAGCCTGGCCTATGCCCTGAGCTATCAGGCTGGCGACCGCACCCTGACCGAGGGCGACGTGAACAAGACGCACAAGAAGATCGAGGACCGGCTGAAGTCCGCGTTGAAGGCGCAGATTCGCGGCAAGGACTAGCAGCCAGTGGGTGCGGCCAATCGTTAGTGGGCACTAGCCCTTATTGATTCTCATTGAGACTGGCCGAGGGGTGTCAGTGATATGAGATGAAACGAAACGGCGACGTGCAAAGCCGCCGGGCGGCAAGCTCCGGGTCATCGACCAATAAAGCGAACCGGAGCGGACCACCCGTCATGGCCGCTCCGGCTCATCCTCTTCTCTGTTCCGCCCCCGACAGTGGTTGTCCTCCTCTCGATCCGTGGGCCTCTTCAGCAGTACAAACGTGGAAAGGGTGGTTGAGCGGACAAGAAATTCGCGGTGAAATTGCACGCAGGAAGCCAGTCCAGCCGCGAAATGGGGCCTTGTCATGAAAATCGCCGTTCAGTTGGCCGACCTCCCGGCGATGCACCCTCGTCTGCTCTGGCATGAGATCATCGCGGCAGCCGCAATTGTTCTCGGCGAAGCTGGAACCGCTGCTCCCTATTCATTCGATTTGACCACGCAGAACGTTCCAGCCTTCGAGCAAAACAACCTGATACTCTCGATTGCTCCGCCTGACTTTCCGAATACCTACCTGGAACGGTTGAAGCGGACATACGAACCATCGCGTCTGGTGGAACTGGCCGCCATTGCGGTCGCCGGCTTGGGACTTTACCATGGAGGCGGCCATGAAATTCTGGACATCGCCTTGCGCGGCAGTTCGGCCGACTACTTGGTCGATGAAGCAGGTCATTTGCTGGAGATTGCCGGCCGTTCCCGGCGAAGCGATTTCCGAGTCGCCTGGGACCAGCGCCAGCAGCGATTGCGCGAGCGTCATTCGGACGGCTACTATCTCTGCGTGGTCGAGTTCGAGACACCGGCAGGCCGCTTGTCCTTTTTTCATTGATTCCGAAGGAGTCCGCAGCGATGGCGACGGCTCAAACCACGGTCAGCGACATGCTCATCACCGTCAAGTCGCGGGAGATTCAGCGAGGGCAACTCGCGGAGATGCGGGCCGACTTTTCCTCGGCGAGTCGTCACTTGCTGGCTGCCGCTCACCTCGAGTTAGTGCTGGCGGACGACTATCTGCAAGCAGGCCATAACGACCTCGCGCTGCGCAGCCGGCTCAGCGCTGCTTCATGCTTCTGGCGTGCCGGTCGAGTTGACCATGCCCGACAAATGCTCGAAAATCTGGTGCAGGAACATCCCAACCAAACCGCCACGATCCAGCAAGTCCGTGCCGACCTGGAATCGAATCCAACCAACCTGGCTTCCTGACCGCACTCCATAAGGCGCAGAGTAATTCATCGCTTCATGACCCGTGTCGTCATCATTGGCGGCGGCATCTCCGGTTTGACGACCGCCTTTCGCTTGCAGGAACTCGCGCCTGGCGCGGAAATTACCGTGCTGGAAGAGCGCGGCCGTGTCGGCGGCAACGCCTGGACCGAACGACAGGATGGCTTCCAGGTCGAAACCGGACCCAATGGCTTCCTGGACAACAAACCCGCCACGCTGCAGCTCTGCCGCGACCTCAATCTTGCCGAGCGGTTGATTCCCGCCAGCGAGGCAGCCGGCAAGAATCGCTATCTCTTCCTCGACGGCCGGCTGCGCCGTTTGCCTGCGGGCTTCGTCGATTTCCTGAAAAGCGACTTGCTCAGCTGGCGCGGCAAGGCCGGCTTGCTGTGGGAGCGCTTTCGCCGCAATCGACCGCAACAGCTCGATGAAACCATTGACGCCTTCGCCCGCCGCCGGGCGGGGCCGGAAGCAGCCGAGGTGTTTGCCGATGCTTTCGTCACGGGTATCCACGGCGGCGATCCGACCGTGCTGAGCGCGCGGGCGGCGTTTCCCCGGCTCGCAGCGCTGGAGTCCGAGCATGGCAGCGTCCTCAAGATCGGAAGAGCACAC
>JAGVLI010000339.1 GCA_020054355.1 Planctomycetales bacterium
AACCAGACCTGGTCGAGCCGGGCCTGCTCGCGGCACTGCTCGGCCGTGATCAGGTGCCCCAGATGCACCGGGTCGAAGCTGCCGCCGAAGACGCCGATCTGAGGGCGGTGGGCTGGCTGCATACGAAAACTCGTGGGGTCCGTGCTAAACCGCAAGCGGCCGGCAAGCGGCTACTTCTTCGGCGTCAAATCCACTTCCGTCTCGCGCAGGAACGCCGCTGCCTGTTCCGGCGGCACCGGGTTGATGTAGAAGCCGGTGCCCCACTCGAAACCCGCCACGCGGGTCAGCCGGGGGATGATCTCCATGTGCCAGTGATAGTGCGGCAAGGTCTGCGTGTCGAATGGGGCCGTGTGGATGATGTAGTTGTACGCCGGCTTGTCCAGGGCCACTTCCAGCTTGAGCAAGATGGTCTTCAACACCGTGCCCAACTCGTCCACTTCGGTCTTGTGGATGTTCTCGAAATGGCTGTTGTGGTTCTTCGGCAAGATCCAGGTCTCGAAGGGAAACCGGCTGGCGAACGGCGCGAAGGCGACGAAGCTCGGCGTATCCAGGACGATGCGCTTCTCGGTGCTCAGTTCCTGATGGATCATGTCGCAGAAGATGCACCGGCCGCGATAGTTGAAGAACTCCATCGCCCCGGTCATCTCTTCCCAGACGTTGATCGGCACGATGGGCGTGACGATCAGCTGCGAGTGCGAATGCTCCAGCGAAGCGCCGGCCGCGGCGCCTACGTTCTTGAAGAGCATGCCGTAAACCAGGCGCGGGTCCTTCTTGAGATCGACCAGGCGGTCGCGGTAGACCCAGAGCACCTCGCGGATGTTCTCTTCGCTGAGGTTGGCCAGCGAGACCTCGTGGAAGGGACATTCGATGATGACCTCGTGGGCGCCGATGCCGTTCATCTTGTCGTAAATGCCTTCGCCGCGCTTGTGCAGCTCGCCCTCGATCTGCAGCGCGGGGAACTTGTTGGGCACGACGCGGACGCGCCAGCCCTTTTCGTTGGACCGGCTCTGCCGGTCGCGGTAGGCAATGATCTCCTGCGGCGTCTTGTCTTCCTGGCCTTCGCAAAACGGGCAGAAACTGCCGCTGGGCGCCTCCGGTTCGGTGCGCGGCGCCACCGGACGTTTGGCGCGATCGGTGGCGATGATGACCCAACGGCCGACAATAGGATCCTTGCGCAGCTCCGGCATCGGCAGACCTCTGATCTGAAAAGGAGAATTCGACAACGGGAGCGCCTGGGGCAAGAGGTTCTCCCCGGGCGATGCCAGGATTGAGGAATGGTCGAGCGTCAACTTCAAACATCCTTCCGTTCAGCTGCTTCTCGTTCCCAGGGCTATGCCTGGGAACGCGCTGCCTGCGAGGCTCTGCCTCGCGGGGTTGCCCGTGGGTCAGGTTTTCAACCTGACAGACCGTGAAGTTCGTCAGGTTGAAAACCTGACCCACGGACCGAAAGCCGCCGATGCTGCCGCGAGGCGGAGCCTCGCGTCAGCGCGTTCCCAGGCGTAGCCCTGGGAACGAGGGTCTACACATCCCACATGATCTGCTCGAACTCCGGCGAAGGGCAGTTCAGGCAGATGGCCCCTTCGCGCGGCGCCCGGTCGCGGCTCTGGCTGCCCTCGCGCAGCTCGACGAAGAACTGGAACGCCTGGTGCGGCTTCAGACCGAGGCACTCGAAGGGAATGGCAACCTCGGCCAGCTGGCCCACCGCCGCCGCGACGCCCGTGGTCTCCAGCGGCATGCCTTCCCTCAAGAAGCGAAACTGCAACGGCTGCCCCGGTTGCGGGCGCGCGATCAGCAATTCGTGGCCCGCCGGCTCCAGGAAGCCGATGCGCACTTCGTAGTTCGCCAGTTCGTCGCGCGCCGCTCCCGCGCAATCGATGCGCAGGAAAAGCGTATTGAGGTCAAAACCGAAATACAGCTCCTTGATCGGACCCGCCGTCACCATCGCCATCGTACCGCGTTCGTTCTGGCAGGTGTAGTGGCCCGCGTTGATCCACTCGAAAAAGGTCTGCCGGCCGTCCACCTTCACATGCAGGAACGAGCGCGGCAAGGTGTGCGCTGCCCGCTGCCGCCGCCACATGATCGGCCGGGCCAGTTCGGCCGGCGGCTGGTCGCCCAGCAGGATGTACACATTTTGCAAGTGCTTGCGGAACAGGTAATCGAACAGCTCGTCCTGAGCGCTGCGGTGGTCGTCGCCGTACCACCAGAACCAGTCGCTGCCCTCGGCGATGTAGAGTTCTTCCCAGGCCCGGCGGAAGCGTTCCGCGAGTTCGGTGGTTGCGGGTGGGTTCGGAATCGCGACAGCCGAATGCCCTGCAACCGCTCCGGCCGGCGCGAAAGCAACTACTGACTGAACGGGCGATTGCAGCGCACTGCTGCCGGCCGTCGGCACTGCTGCGCCGACTACCTGACTGGTAGCGCCGACCGTTGGATCGGCACTCGGTACTGGGTACTCGGTACTGGGCACGCCGAACTCGGCCGCGCGCTGTTTCAGATGCTCGCGCGTCCGGTGCAGCGCGTCCCAGGCGGTGTTGTCCTCTTCCTGGCCGATCCAGATGGAAAAGTTGTGATTGATCCAGCTGCCGGCGAACAGGTGCGGCAGGGTGTCGCGCGGCGGATGCTTTTCCAGGAATTCGCCGATCTTGACCGGCTTGATGTCCTTCGAGCGGGTGCAGAGGTTGTACAGCGCTCGAATGAATGCCACGCCGCCGCCGGGGTAATACTCCCAACAGTTCTCGCCGTCGAGGATGACGCTGACCAGCGCCGGCTGCCCCTCGCCGCTACACGCCCGGCCAATGGCGTAGAGGTGCTGGATGAAGTCCTCGGCAGCCGCCACGGGTTCGCTGCGCTGGTAGTGGAAGCCGATCATGTCGCTCAGGGCGTGATCGCGGAAGACGATGCCCAGCTCGCGGCTGCCTTCCGCCACCTTGTACGGCCGATACATGTGATCGGGGTTGCGGACATAGCCCTTGGCATCCCGGCTGACGAAACCCTGCGTCGAATGGGTGAGAATGCCCTCGTCCGTGGCGATCCAGCGGATGCCGTGCTCGGCCAGCAACGGCACCAGCGCCTGGCAGACCGAGCCTTCCGCCGGCCACATGCCCTGCGGTTTGCTGCCGAAGACCGCTTCGTGCTTGGCAATCGCCCGCCGGACATGCAAGGCGGCGTCCTCGGGGTAGCCCGGCGTGGCTTTCGGCAGCTTGATGTCCGGCATCGCTTCGCGCGCGAACTTCTTGTCCAGCAGCAACGGCAAGATCGGATGATAGAACGGCGTGGTCGTCAATTCCACCTGGCCGCTGTCGGCGAGTTGCCGGTGCAACGGCACGATCTGTTTCAGGATGTCCAGCTGCACGGACAATAAATGCTGCTTTTCCGCCTCGCTGAAGTGCCGGCCCTTCTTCATCAACTCGGCCAGGTCGGGGTACTTCCCCAGCGCCAAGGGATGAATCCAGGCCAGGTTGAACCAGACTTGCAGGTCGCGGAAGTCCTTTTCGTTGAAGCGGCGCAGCGCCTCGCGGGCGCTGTTCCGGCCGAGCGCGCGGCGCTGATACAGCTCGAAATAGCGCGGGTGCGGCCGGACCATCGTGTCCGGGTTGGCCATGAAGAACTGATCGAGCAGGCTGAGCGAGTCGCTTTCGCTCAGGCCATCGGCTGGCAGCCGGGTCAGGTCCAGCAGTCGGTCGGACGCGCCGCGGTGCGTGTAGGCTTCGAGTTGCACGAGCAGGCTGGGCGCCAGGTTGATGGTGCAGCGCATCTCCGGGAACTCCAGCAGATGCAGCGCCATGCCGTAGTAGTCCTTGACGCCGTGCAGCCGGACCCAGGGCATGGGGTTCTCGCCGGTCACGTCGTCCGGATAGTACGGCTGGTGCTGATGCCAGAAGAATGCCAGTGCGATGTCACTCATGATGATTTCCGGCGAATCGCGAACGTCAGTGGGGCGAGCGGCGGGCGTCAGCCCGCTGTTGGCAGCGCCGGTTCGCTGGCTGTCTCAACAGCGGGCTGACGCCCGCCGCTCGCCGGGCCTACGTCTCGCCGCGAACCACGGCTTGATAAACCTGCTCGTACTCGCCCGCGCTCCGGTTCCACGACCAATCTTGCCGCATGCCGTTGCGCACCAGCTGTAACCATTGCTCCGGCTGATGGCGATAGAGGTCGAGCGCCCGCTGCACCGCCACCAGCAAGGCCGCCGAGGTGTAGGCCACGAAACGAAATCCGGTTGCCTTCCCCTGCGCCAGCGCTTCCGGTGTGACATCGGTGATGGTGTCATACAGGCCGCCGCAGGCCCGCACTACGGGCACCGTGCCGTACTTCAGGCTGTACAGCTGATTTAACCCCGAAGGCTCGAACAGACTCGGCATCAGGAAGACGTCAGCGCCGGCCTCGATCTCATGGGCCAGTGTCTCGTCGAAGCCCAGCGTCAGGCCGACGCGGTCGGGATAGCGGTCGCGCAGCTCTTGCAGCATCCGATGATAGAGGGGATCGCCTTCGCCCAGCACGATCAACTGGACGTGCCAGGGCGCCTGCCCGCCGACGGCCTCGCCCAGCGTGAGCAAGGCATCGGCGGCTTTCACCGTCAGGTCCAGCCCCTTTTGCTCGACCAGGCGGGCGACCATCCCCAGGATCGGCGTGCGCGGTTCCACCGGCAGGCCGTAGCGTTTTTGCAGCGCTGCCTTGCACCCCGCCTTGCCGATTTGCACCGTGTTCTCGTCGTAGTGGGCGGCTAGCAGTGGGTCGGTTGCCGGGTTCCAGGCATCGTAATCGACGCCATTGACGATGCCGCTCAGATGGCCTCGCCGCTCGGACAGCACCCCTTGCAGCCCGTTGCCGAAATAAGGCGTCTGAATCTCTTCGGCATAGCGCGGGCTGACCGTGGTGACGCGGTCGGAGAAGACAATGCCGGCCTTGAGAAAGTTTAACTGACCGTAGAATTCCAGCTGCCGATGGTTGAACAGCCGCCAATCCAGGCCGGTCAACATCAGGTCGGAAGCCCGAAATAACCCCTGGTAGGCAATGTTGTGAATGGTGAAGACACTGCGAATCCGCTCGTAGCGCTGCCGTAACACAATGTTGGGATGCTGGCGATAGATTTCCTGGAGATAGGCCGGCGTCAGGCCCGTCTGCCAGTCGTGGCTGTGCAGCACGTCGGGCCAGTACTCCAGATAGCGCAGCGCTTCGATCACCGCCCGGCTGAAGAAGACGAAGCGCTCGCAGTTATCGGGATAGTCCAGCTTCTGGCCGCTGGTCAGGCTGAACTGATACAGGCCGCGACCCTGGGCCGGGTCGTCGCGCTCGAAGAAATCCGCCTGCTCGATCAGCCAGACGGGCACGTTGGCATCGGGCAGCTGGGAACGCCAGATTCGGCCGGGCACATAGCGATTGCCGACGGGAATGCTGAGGACGTGCTCGGTCGGCGCAATGGGCTGCTTGCCCCGGCGCACGGAGCGATAGAGGGGCAGGATGATCGCGCAGTCGTGGCCGCGCCGGGAGAGAGCGCGCGGAAGGGAGCCAGCCACATCGGCCAGGCCGCCGGTCTTGGCGAAGCCCACGACTTCCGAGGCGGCGTGAACAATCCGCATATTTCAATCGTTTCCCGCCGATCCCCGCCCCGGTGCGGGGAACATGCATGCCATCATCCATCGATATCCATCGGCCTTCCCTGGGGGCGGCTCCGGAAGTGTCGGCCGTTCGGCCAACCGGGGCAGGCGCTATCGCTAAGAGTAGGTTTTTTCGTCGATTTTGGCCACCTCCGAGAAGAGCAGCCCGCCGTTCCGCGGCGGAGCCGCACATAGTAGCCCGCCGCTCCGCGGCGGAACGAGCGGCGCAGCCGCGAGTGGCAGCGC
>JAGVLI010000882.1 GCA_020054355.1 Planctomycetales bacterium
CTGTGCAGCCTGCACTACCACTACGGCTGGAACCCGAAGCGCATCGTGGCGAATGCCCTGTTCGCGGACGGCGCGGCCGCCCTGGTCGGCGCTTCCGCAGCGCGGGCGCCGGCGAACAGCTGGCAGGTGGCGGGCAATGGCGCCTGCATTTTCCCCGACAGCGAATACGCCATGACCTGGGACATCGGCGACAACGGCTTCGACATGACGCTGTCCACGCGCGTGCCCAACCTGATCGAAGCGAACCTGCGCCCGTGGCTCGAAACGTGGCTATCCTCCAGCCGCTTCGGCTTCGCGACATCGCCAGCTGGGCCATCCACCCCGGCGGGCCGCGCGTGCTGCTGTCCGTGGCGAAGGCGCTCGGAGTGGACCCGGAAGAAATGACCGCTTCGCGGGAAGTGCTGCAAGCTCACGGCAACATGTCGTCGCCGACGGTGCTGTTCATCCTGAACCGGCTACGGCAGGCCAACGCGCCCCGGCCGTGCGTGGCGATGGGTTTCGGGCCGGGATTGGCGGCGGAGGCAGCGTTATTCGTGTAGTCGAGCTTCACTGGAGAAATCGCCATGAAAGGAAGTAACGCCTGCCCGGAATGCGGTTCCGAAAACACGACCGGGCCGGTCGAGGAGAGCTGCCGCTGCACTGACTGCGGCTACCGCTGGGGTGGCGAATCGTCGAACGCGGAGAAAACGAATTCCATCGCCGAAGCCCTCCAGAAATTCGGCTTGCGTCAAGAACTGGCTTCGGAACTGAGTTGGCGGCGCGGCGGCTGCATGGTCGCCGCCGGGTTGGTGTTTGCGGAAGCCGTGATCCACCGCCGCGATTGGGCCGCCGCGGCCGTCTTTGTCTTTCTGGGCATCCTCTGGCTGGTATCTGGCCACGTAGCTGTCGCGTGGCCGCATGCGCGATTTCTGCTGGTGGACGGATTGGCGTTCTCCAGTTACGGCATCTACTTGTTCGCCATGATACAGCTGGGCTATTCATCCTCAACTACCTGGAACTGGGTGATACTGGGTGTGATTGCCTGGGGCGCGATCGATCGTCTGCGGGATTACCGGAAGCTGGCTCACGTCGCGGGAACCAAGGCTGGCGCGAATCTGGCGTTGCTTTGGGTGTTCCTGGCAGCCGGTCTCATTCCGGCGGATTGGTTCATCACCACCAAGCCCAACAAACACTTGCAACGCGGCAACATTCATCTCGACAACAAGGAATTCGATCAAGCCATCGCCGAGTACAACCAGGTGCTGGCGATTGCTCCGGACGCTCAAGCCGCCTGGTTCAATCGTGCCTTGGCCCGCAGCCGCGCTGGCGACCTGGCCGGCGCCGTCGCCGACTATGGCGAGGCCATCGCCATCGATCCCAAGGACAGCCGTGCCTGGCTGCAACGCGGCTACTGCCTGCTGAAGCTAGGTCAGAACGCGGTAGCGGCGGCCAATTTCGAGGAAGCCTTCCGGCTCGACCCGAAACTGAAAGACAAGTTCGGCGCATCCGTCGAAACACTGCTCAAGGAAGGCAAACCGAACCCGTGAGGCGCACTGCTGTTTTCGGGGAGAAGTGCCAGCGAAATTCGTTGAATTGAAGGTTGACTGGAGCGATCGCCATGAAAGGAAATACGAACTGTCCCGAATGCGGTTCCGAAAACACGACCGAGCCGGTCGAGGAGAGCTACCGCTGCACGGATTGCGGCTGCCGCTGGGGACTGGATCACGACGCATCACCGAAGCCCGACCGTGCCGCTGCCGCCGCCCAGGAAATCTGGCAACTCCTGCTCCAGGGCAGGCTCGCCAAAGAATTGAGATTGCGGTATTACGGTTCCATGTTGTTTGCCATGTTGTTAATCACTGACGCCGTGATTCATCGATACGATCTCACCGCCGCTGGCATCTACGCCGGTATGGGGATTGGCTGGCTGGTCTTTGGCTATGTGGGCACGGCGTGGCCGCATCCACGATTCTTGCTGGCAGACGGTTTGTTGTTCTGCGGTTTCATCACTTATCTGCTTGGGGTGATGTACCTGGAACCATCGCTCTCGACAACCTGGCGCTGGATAATCATTGCTTTCCTCCTCTGGGGGACCATCGGCCGTTTTCGGAATTACCGGAGGCTTTCCGAAGCAGATGGAATAAAAACAGCTTCAGTGCTGGCCTGGGTCTGGCTGGCGGTTGGAGCAACGCTAATCCCGGCAGACTGGTTCTTCGCGACCCGAGCCAACACACACCTGGAACGCGGTACCGCGCACATTAACCGGAAGGAGTTTCACGAAGCCATCAGCGAATATGACCAGGTGCTGGCCATGCATCCGGACTTTCGGCCCGCCTTTTTCAATCGTGGACTGGCCCGTCGTAATCTTGGCGACCTTGCGGGGGCCATTGCCGACTTCAGCGAGGCAATCGCTCTCGAACCAAAGGAGAGCCGTGGCTGGTTGCAGCGCGGTTATTGTCACCTACTGGCAGGTCAGAAAGCGGAAGCGGAGCGCGACTTTCATGAAGCCTTTTCGCTCGATCCGCAACTGAGGGCCGAAATTGGCGAGGAAATCGACTCAATGCTCAAGGCCAGCACCAAGAAGCCTTGATGCCTGCCGTGGCGAAATTGGATCCGCTCGGCGGTAATGGCAGGGCGCTCACGCTTCCACGAAGCGTCGCTAACCGGGACCCCACCCCGCCCGCACCTCGGGCAGCGGATACTCCTCAATCGTCAGACCCAGTTTCGGCAAGTCCTGCAAGCGCTGCCAGGCGCGCGTCACCCGCTCTTCCTGCTCGCGCACGAACGCCGGATCGAGGCTTTCCTTGCCGAACGCGCCTTCGCAGCGCACCGACGCGAAGCCCGGCGCGACGATAAACTGCGCCGTCGTCGGGTTGCAGCGGATGTGGCGTTCCCGCGTGGTCATCAACTGATCGGGCGGCACCTCGCCGAGGATGTAGCGCAGGTACAGGTCGGAATCGGCCATTGCCTCCACTTCCTGGCCGCAAATATCGCAGAGATAGCCTTGCTCGCATTTGGCCATGATACGTCCGAGGTCTGTCAGTTATCGCGAAACCGCAAGCGGTGCAAAGCCGCGAGCGGCTAGGCCGGCGCTTCGCCTTTGACTACGTCCACGGCGGTCTGCGCTTGCTCGATCACCTCGTCGGTGCTGTTGGGATCGACGGCTCGGCAGCTCTCGGTCAGCTGATCCGCGATGCCGCGCAGGTCTTTTTGCCAGTCTTCGGGCGGCACGTCCGGCGGGCAGACCTGGGCGAATTCGCCGAGCAACAGGATGAAGCGCAGCAGATGGCGGAAGATGATGCCTTCCTGCTTCACCAGGTCGCGCGTCTTCACGTAGAGGTTGAAGTTGCCTTCATAACGCAGCAATTCGCCGGCGGCCCAGACCGCTTGCGTGTTCACATCGTCCACGTCCGGGTAGAGCGCGTCGAAGAGCAGCCGGATTTTCTCGGCCAGCGTCGGCGGGCGCTCCTCTTCCTTGCGCCAGTCGTCTGCTTCCTCTTCTTCGTCTTCGGTTTTGGGCACCGGCGCGAGGATCAGGCCGCGCTGGATCAATTCGTTGTCGAGCCGGGTGGTGGCGAGCGGTCCCGGCGGCAGCTGATCGGGGAACGGCACGCGGACGTACTTCAGCAGCGGCCGGGGCATCTCCAGCACGCTTTCCAGGGCTTGAATCCGCTCGTTGCGGTCGGCAATGCCCAGCTGGCTGACGAGGAAAGCCCCGTACAGCGGATGGACGCTGCGGAAGATCAGCAGCTGGTCGAGTTCGGCCGCGGGGTGGGCCAGTTCAGGGGCATAGCGCGGCGGAGGCTCCGGAGCCGCAGTGGGTGGACTACCGGGCTTGCCGCCGGGAAGGTTCAGGCCGCGAGCCTGCAAAACCGCAAGCGGC
>JAGVLI010000565.1 GCA_020054355.1 Planctomycetales bacterium
CGTCAGGCTGGGATGCTGCTCGGCGACGAGCGGCGTGCCCTCCGCGCGGGAAATGACGGCTTCGATCCGCGCTTCGGGATGCCGGAGCAGAATCTTGATGAGTTCCAGGGCGGTGTAACCGGAGCCGCCGAGGATGGCTGTTTTGATCATGAAGTTATCTTAGCGATGGCGGCCAGGGGCTGGTACGATCCGTGGTCCAGCGAGCGGCGGGGTTTATCCCCGCCGTGCGCGGCAAGCGATTCACGGCGGGGATAAACCCCGCCGCTCGCTGGTGATTAGCGATGGGAGAGACCGCTCATGACCCATGAAGGTTCGGTGAATTCGTTGCTGTCGCGCCGGGAAGCGCTGGCCGCGGCCTGTCTGCACGGGCTGACGCTGACGGCAGCGGCTCAGGAGAAACCGGCTTTTCAGCTGGCGTCCTTTTCCACGGAGGTCACGCCGCCGCTGGGTCATGCCTGCATGGGCGGCGGGATTGCTCCCGTGCAGAAGATCGAAGACCCGCTCTTCGTCAACGGTCTGGTGCTGCTGGGCGGCGACAAGCCCCTCGTGATCGCCAGCATCGACTGGTGCGAAATCCGCAACGACGCCTACGACCGCTGGCGCACCGTGCTGGCGGAAGCCGCCCGCACCACACCGGAGCGCGTGCTGTTCAGCAGCGTCCATCAGCACGATGCCCCGATTGCGGACCTCGAAGCGCAGCGCTTGCTGGAGAAGCATGGAGCGAAAGGCAGCATCTGCGACCTGGATTTTCACGAAAAGACCGTGCAGCGCGTGGCCAAGTCGCTGCGCGATAGTCTGGCTTCGCCCCGCAAGGTCACGCACCTCGGCATCGGCCAAGCCAAGGTCGCGGAAGTGGCTTCCAATCGACGCTTTGTGGGACCGGACGGCAAGCCGTACCACGGCCGGATGAGCGCCACCCGCGATCCGAAACTTCGCGAGTATCCCGAAGGCACCATCGATCCCTGGCTGAAGCTGCTCAGCTTCTGGGACAAGGACAAAGCCATTGCGGTCCTGGGCGCGTATGCCACGCATCCGATGAGCTACTACGGCAAGGGCGGCGTCACCGCGGATTTCGTCGGCCTGGCCCGCAAGCGCTTCCAGGCGGACCACCCGCAAGCCGCCGTTCTCTACCTCTCCGGTTGCAGCGGCAACGTCACGGCTGGCAAGTACAACGACGGCGCGCCCGAAAACCGTCCAGTCCTCGCGGACAAAATTTACAAAGGCATGACCGCCGCCTGGGAAGCGACGAAGAAACAACCCCTACAGCAGCTCGCCTTCCGGTCGGCGAAACTGCGTTTGGACCCCCGTAACGATGCCGGCTTCACGGTGGCCGACCTGACCAAGCGCTTGACGACCGATCCGAAACCCTTCGGTCAGTGCCTGGCAGCGCTGGGCCTCAGCTGGCGCAAGCGCGCCGACGCGGGCTTCCAGCTCGATGTGCCCGTCGTCGACTTCGGCCCCGCCCAGTACCTGCTGCTGCCGGCGGAAGCCTATGTCGAGTATCAGCTGCACGCGCAGCAGGTCCGGCCCGATGCGTTCGTGATGACAGCCGGCTACGGCGAATGCGCGCCGGGCTACATCCCCACGGAAAGGGCGGTCGAGGAAAAGGACTCCAACCTGCACGACTGGTGCTGGGTCGCGCCCGGAGCCGAGAAGGCGATGAAGGCAGCTATCGAAGCGGCGCTGAAGCCGGTGGGGAAATAGCAGACCGCTTGTGTTGGCGCGAACCATTACTACATCGCGACGCTCCCTGCTGATGTCGTCAGCCCAGAGGATATGCGCGTGACCAAGCCATTGAAGGAGGTACTGGAAGCCGCCATCGCTGCCGATTTCGACGACTGCGGCACGCACGCAGCCTATGCCGACCTTCTTTTGGAGCAGGGCAATCCGCATGGCGAACTCATTGCCGTGCAACTCGCGCTGGAGGAACCAGGCCGCAGCCCGGAGGAGCGTCGCAGTCTCGCTGAACGCGAGAGGGCGCTGCTCGCCGCGCACGGGAGGGAATGGCTGGGCGAATTCCACAAAGACTACCTGGCAGCAGCAAGGACGGAAACACCGACGCCTCTGTCACTTCAGTTCTGCCGCGGTTGGGTGGACGCTATGCAAATCCACCATGCTCAATTCCGCGTCATGGAACGCTTGAGCCGCGCACCCCTCGCACGCTGCCTGCGCAGACTGGAAATCGACTATGGCTTTGAGGATCCTTCGGACGAATGGGACGACGAACGTCAGGAGATGCGCCCGCCGCTAACGATTCCTGACGGAACGCCGCAGGAGAACGAATTTTACCTGCCGCTGCGAGAAGCACCGTTCCTTGCCACACTGAGATATTTCCGAATTGGGGAAATCCGAGGGTACAGCGAGCCTTATTGGTTCTTCAACACCTCGGGCCGGGCTGACCTACTTGCACCAGTCCTGGAGCGAACGCCTCGATTGGAAGAACTTCATTTGCTCACCATGACGCGCTCCAGACCCAGGTTCGATCCGACCGCGATCTTCCGCTTATCGTTGCCGAATCTCCGGGTGCTGCGCGCTTACAATCTGTTCCATCATGCCACTGCGGACCTGGCTGCCAATCGCAGCTTGCGCGGACTGACGCAATTGCTATTTCACTCGCACGCGGACGATCCCTGCTTCGATCAGCGCGGCCCGTACCTGACGCTCGATGACTTGCGAAACGTGCTTCATTCCCCGAACCTGAAATCGCTGACGCACCTACAGTTTCGGCTGTCGAGCATCGGCGACGAAGGCTGTGCCGAGATCGTACGCTCGGGCAGCTTGAAGCGGCTGAAGTACCTGGACCTGCGGCACGGGCGCATCACGGACGCCGGGGTGCGCGTTCTGGCCGAATGTGCAGACCTCCGCAATCTAAACTGGCTCGAGCTGTCTCGAAACAACATCACGGAACAGGGCGTCGCGCTCCTGCGCAACACGGGCGTCCCTTTCGCGGCGGACGGACAGCACACGGCCGACGACACCCACTGGCTGGTCGAAGGGGACTGGGAGTAGGCCCGGTTCGGAAGGACTCCAGACGTTGATTTGAGATGGTAATCGACACTCTGCAATTGTCGCAATTTGCCGTGCGCTGATGCAAGAGCAGACGGAAGAATTGCAGCGGTTTGGCTCAGTGAGCCAAATCATTGGGAAAACGCCTCACTGAGCCAAGTGACTTGGCTTGGCTCAGTGACACGGGCGCCAGAGGAACCGCCTGCGGGGATGGCCCCAACCGCATGACTTCCAGGGCGAAGTTACCGGCTGAACAGCAAGTCGTAGCCCAAGATCATGATGCCGGTGTCAATCACCAGATGACTAAGCCACGCCGACCAGATCGAGCCGGTGCGGTGGTAGAGCCAGGCCCAGACCATGCCGCCGATGGCTATCGCCAGTGAGAACGGCACCGCCGCCGACCAGAATTGATTCGGCAAGTAGACGGCGAGCACCACCACATGGTGCCCCATGAAAGCCAGTCCCGACAGGACGATGGCTGCCGTCACCGGAATCAGCTTTTTCAGCTCGCCGAAGACGAACCAGCGCCAGTAGTATTCCTCGAGCAGCAAGTGAATCACCGAGATGAACGCGCCCATCAGGACGAACTTGAAGGGCGTGCCCATGCCGAAATCGGCGATCTTGGCGCGTAGCTGGGCCGGAGTCGCGGCCAGCATGGAACTGCCGCGCAGCGCGCCGAAGTATAAACCGAGCATGGCCGCCACCACCAGCAGCCCGAAGCCGACGCCGAAGGCCAGTCCATCGAGGTTCGGCTTGCCCGGCCGCAGCCGATTGCCCTGCCACCAGCCTAGCCAGAGGACCGGTAAGGCGAACTGCACGACCTTGCTGCCGCCGTAACAAGCTTGCAGGGCAGGGTTGGGATCGGCGGGTGTCTGCCCCGTGCTGGCGAGCATGACGAAATAGACCTGGGCGGCCACCGTCGGGCCGAGCATCGCCAGCAGCAGGATCGCCCAGTTCATTTTCACGTCAGCTCTCCCACCAATCGTTTCACCAAGACGCGCAGGTTCTTCTCGGCCTGGGCCGCCGTGGCCAGGATTTCTTCGAGCACCACGGGTGCGAGCGCATCGGGAAAGCACATGTCGGTGAGGACGGAAAGCCCGAAGTTCCGCAGCCCACAGTGAACGCCCACGATGATCTCCGGCACCGTGGACATGCCGACCACGTCCGCGCCGATGCCGCGCAGGAAGCGATATTCCGCCCGCGTCTCCAAGTTCGGCCCGCTGACGGCCACGAACACTCCCTTGTGGCAGACGATGCGTTCTTCCAGGGCGATGCGCTGGGCCAGGGCGATCAGTTCGGGGTCGTAGGGATGGCACATGTCGGGAAAGCGCGGCCCGAGTCGGTCGTCGTTCTTGCCGATCAGCGGGTTGTCGCCGATCAGGTTGATGTGGTCCTCGATCACCATCAGGTCGCCCTTGGCATGCTGCGGGTTCATGCCGCCGCAGGCGTTGCTGACGATGAGAAACTTGCAGCCCAGCGCCTTCATCACGCGCACCGGGAAGGTGATCTGCTGCAGCGTGTAGCCTTCGTAGTAGTGGAACCTGCCTTCCATCGCGACGACGCTCTTGCCCGCGAGCTGGCCGCACACCAGTCGCCCGGCATGCGATTTCACGGTCGATTCCGGGAAGTGCGGAATCTCGCCGTAGGGAAAGGTCGCTTCGGCCGCAATGTCCTCGGCGAAGCCGCCCAGGCCGGTGCCGAGAATGATGCCGACGGCGGGCTGCCCTTGCCAGCGCTTCTGGATGGCGGTCTTGGCTTCTTCGATCTTGTCGTGGAGGTCGAGCATGGTTGGCCAGTGGTTAGTGGTCAGTGGTCCCTCGACGGCGCACGAAGAAGTATAATGACCGGGGCGTGACAGGACCAGAAACATCACGCGCCTGGGAAACCGAACTCGTAAATGGTTTGCGATCGCCAGCCCACAATGGTTGGGGCGAATCGTGGCGCGCCGGCACGGGAGGCGGACATGCTAAAGCGACTGTGGATCGATAATTACAAGTGCTTTGTCAACTTCCAATTCGAGGCGCAGTCGATCCAGTTGCTCCTCGGCAGGAACGGCGCGGGCAAATCGACGGTTTTCGAGGTGCTGGAAAAACTGCGCGGCCTGGTGACGGGCGAGAGTAAAGTGGAAGCCCTCTTTCCCGTGCCGACCTTGACTCGTTGGATGGACCGGCCGGTCCAAGCGTTTCAGCTCGATGTGGCAGGCAATGGCGGATCGTACGAATATCGCATCGAAGTGGAGCATCGTCCGGTCAGCCGACAGAGCCGAGTGCTGTCGGAAAGCTTGAAGTACGACCAAGGTCCGCTGTTTTCTTGTCGGCTGGGTGACGCCCAATTGTACCGCGACGACCACAGTGCGGGACCGGCAGTGACCATCGACTGGAGCCAATCCGGTCTCAGCATGCTGGGTCGCCGCCCCGACAATGCGCGGCTTATCTGGTTCCGGGAGTGGCTCAGCCGCGTGCTGGTCGTGCGCGTCGATCCGTTTCGGATGGGATCGGAATCGGAACACGAAGAGGCGGTGCCCCGGCGCGATATGAGCAACTTCGCATCCTGGTACCGACATTTGGCCCTGGAGGCGCTCGACCTGCCGGCCGACTTGAGCAAAAGCGTCGGACAGATTTGGGAGAGCTTCCGGGGGCTGCGCTTTGCCAGGGCCGGCGAGCATGTGCGCTTGCTCAAGGTGGTTCTGGCGGAAGGCGTCCCGGCCAACGGCGCGGCAACCTCCATCGAGCAGTCTCTGGAGGAACTGTCCGACGGCCAGCGCGTCTTGCTGGTGCTGTACACACTGCTGGAATATGTGCGCCGCAATCCCTGTTCGATTTTGTGCATTGACGAGCCGGATAATTTCATCGCCCTGCCCGAAATCCAGCCCTGGCTGTTGTCGTTGCGGGATGTCGTCGAGGAGCAAGCCGGCCAGGTGTATTTGATCTCACACCACCCCGAAGTGCTGAATCTGCTCGCGCCGGAAGCAGCTGTCTATTTTCAGCGTCGTCATGGCGGCCCCGCGCTCATTGCTTCGATGGCCGTCGAGCCTGAGACTGCTTTGACGCCGGCGGAGTTGATCGCTCGCGGGTGGCCCGATGAACAGTAACTTGCCCCAGGTCGTTCTGCTGGCCGAGGATAAGCAACAGCAATCCTTCCTGCGCAGGCTGCTGTTGTCCTGGGGATTCCCCAGTCACAAGCCGCGCCTGCTCCCGGTCCCGGCTGGGAAAATGGCCGGCGAACAGTATGTCCGCGTCAACTTTCCCAAGGAGGTGCGCGAACTCAGGAGAAAGCGCGGCCAAGTGGCGCGTCGTCTCGTGGTCGCAACCGATGCCGACCGGCTTGCGGTTGAAGATCGACGGCGGACGCTGCTCGAAGAACTTGCCAGGCAGTCACTGGACCCGCCACAGCCAGGCGAAGGCATCCTGTTGCTGTTTCCGAAGCGGAACATCGAAACCTGGATTTACTATCTGATGGGCAATCCAGCCAATGAAATCGACAGCTACCCCCGCCTGAAGGCCCGACAGCGCGCCTGTCAGCCTGCGGTCGAGCGTCTCATGGACTTGCTGCGATCGACCGAGCCGCTGCCGGATGCGTGCCCGCCCTCGTTGCAACTGGCAATCCACGACCTGAAAATTTTCAAGTGAAGAGAATATCATGGCAGTCAATCTCACTCCCCAATATCACGAAGCGGAAGCGGAGTACCGCAAGGCGCAGTCGGCCGAGGACAAGCTGACGGCGCTGAAGAAAATGTGGGTCGAGTTGCCCAAGCACAAGGCCAGCGAAAAGGTGCAGGCCGAGCTGAAGCGCAAGATGTCCGACCTGCGCGAGGAGATCGAGCAGGACAAGAAGAGTCCGAAGAAGGGCGTCAGCTACAAGATTCCGCGCCAGGGGGCGGGGCAGGTCATCATCGTCGGCGGGGCCAACGCGGGCAAGAGCTGCCTGTTGAGCAAGCTGACGCGGGCCACGCCGGCCGTCGCTCCGTACCCGTTCACGACCCACGAGCCGACGCCCGGCATGATGGACTGGGAAGATGTCAAGGTGCAGCTGATCGACACGCCGCCGATCACGGCGGACTACCTGGAGCCGTACCTGTCGAGCATGGTGCGCAACGCGGACGTGGCCCTGTTGCTGATCGACATCGGCGACGACGACGGCCCGTTCGGCGCGGAGCCGGTCATCGAAAAGCTGGGCGAGCGCAAGACCGTACTCGTCGGCCAGGTACCCGAAAACGACGAAGACCCGACGCTCGTGCATCTGCGGACGCTGCTGGTCGCCAACAAGAGCGACCTGCCGGGCGCCAATGATCGGCTGGAAATCGTGAAGGAGATGTATGGCCAGCGCTTCCCGATCCACGTCATCGCGGCGGAGCCGGGGACCGGCCTGCCGGAGCTGCGTCACGAGATTTTCAAGTCGCTCGAAGTGATTCGCGTCTACACGAAGAAGCCGGGCAAGCCGGCCGACAAGACTTCACCGTACACGCTGCCCATCGGCAGCACGGTGGTGGACCTGGCCACGCAGGTCCACCGGGAACTGGGCGAAAGCCTGAAAACCGCCAAGGTTTGGGGCACCGGCGTCTTCGACGGACAAGCCGTGCCGCGCGATCATGTCCTGCACGACAAGGACATCGTGGAACTGCACGCTTAATCGTCGCGCAGCGCTGGTAGTTGCAGCTGTGCGGTCCAGGCTCGACATACGCCCAGACCTGTTACCGATTGCACACACCGCGCGCTATCGCGATCTGTTTGCATTCTGTTGTTGCGCGCAGTATGATCCACCGTCGTTGCGCAACAACTTGTGTTACCCTTTTGTGAGTAATGTGATGTCCAAGCAGAAAAAAGACACGGTCAACAAGTCGGCGGCCATTCGGGATGTCTTCTTGCAGAATCCCAAGGCTACCGCCAAGGAAGTGGTCGAAATCCTGGCTCAGAAGCAAGTGGCGGTGAAGCCTGGGTTGGTGTACATGATCAAGGGCCGGCTCGCCCAGATGAAATCGCACTCCAATCGCAAGGCGGCGCGCGTCGCCACTGCCGGGAAGCAGACGGGCAACGCGGACCCAGTCGCCTTGATCGTGAAAATCAAGGGGCTGGCCAAGGAGGCCGGCGGCATGCGGAACCTGATGGCCCTGGTCACCGTGCTGGCCGATTGAAGGCAGTCCGCAGACATCAGGCCGGTGCCGGTATTACTCCGGCACGAAAGAGGCCCAACACATTCAAGTGGTTGGCCGCTGGAGTTCGTGGTTCCGCCTTCAGGCGGTGAGTCGTCGTCGCCTGAAGGCGGAACCACGAACTCCACGGGTGAGCTGCTTTCGTGCCGGAGTAATACGCGCGGCGAATCACGGCTTGCCGGAATTCGCCCCGGTGGGTGTGATCGCGCCGCGGCCAGCGTGCGGCCGGCCTTCGTGGCGTCGGTGCTTGCAGAGGCGCAGTGCCTGGATATAGGATAACTTGTTGTCTTTCACCGCGCTCTGTTCCTCGGGTGTGAGCGACAGGAGTTGCAGCCGTTCCCGAATCACGTCTTCGTCCGCGCCGGTCCTGGCGCTGATCTGAGCAATGGTCAACCCGGACTTTTCGAGTTCGGCGTAACGTTCGGCTGCTTGAATCATGGACATGAAACGTCCTCGCGGTGGGTGGGCGGCATTTCTGGCACCAGGAAAATACGGCGGAGGCATCCGCAAGCCGATCAGGGCCGGGAACCCCAGCGGACTCGATTCGGAAGCGTAGCACCTCCAAGCAGCCGCTTTATCCCACCTTTGGCTTTGGGAATCAAGGCAGCTTGACGGTTCCCAGGCAGGCCAGCCAGAAGGCACCCAGAGGGCGCGGCCTCTTCGCAGCCGGCCAACCTCAGCGTTTCCAGTGCCCGCTTGTCATGTGATTCGTCGTCGGTCATGGATTGACTTCGTACCTTGCCCGTCGTGTGCGAAGGCTCCGTGCCACCCGAAATCAATCGCCGCAAGCCATTGTGGTCTGGTCTTTCCAATTGCGCACCATTCTGCGTGATGCCGCGCGAACTGCCGCGCATGCAAATTCAAGACTGCGGAGCGCCAATTTCCAGTTGAACCGTTCCTATCAGTAACGCAGGCGCACTTGCCTTGCCAGGTCGCGCAAGCTCGCCTCGTTGCGGCACATCAGTTGCAGCCCTGGTTGCTATCCTTCGGTAACAACTTGCACGAACTGTCCCATCCCTGGAAAGAGGTGATCCATGACTGCGAAAATTAGCGTCTGCGCTGCTCATACGGATCGTTTGGGAGACGTACTGGACCAGTTCCGGATCGTACTCGGCGAACATGCGGGAGCCGACGAGTACAGCTGGGCCGGCAGAATGTGGTACGCCTTGGGCCGGCTCGAGAAGGAACTACAGCGCCATATCGAACTGGCCAAAGGCCCGGATGGGCTGGCGGCCGAGGTGGACCAAAGCCGGCCGACGCTGGTCCGGCAACAGGAGAAGCTGCAGCAGGACTACCAGAACCTTTTGGAGCAGTGCCTGGCCCTGAAGTGGGAAATGTACCGGCTGTCGCAGCCGTTGGATGGGCCGGCAGCTGAACTGGGCAAGTCGCTGCCGGCCGCCGTCGAAAATGCCAGCACCGGCCCCGTGAACGTCGCCACGCTGCGGGAGCGACTCGAACAGTTCCTGACTCGGCTGGAGGAGTATCAGCAGAAAGAAGCCGGCCTGGTCCTGGAGAGCGTGACGACCGATATCGGCGCCGGAGATTGAGGGCGGCGAGGCCGGCGTGGCGGCCCGTTGAATTTCGCGCCACGCCGGCCAGGTCGATGAACCAGATCGGGAGGTAATGCCCCGCTTTTCCTCAGCGCTGAAGCAGCCAGGCTGCCGCTGCTTTCGCCGTTTCCTTGGCGTCGCCGGAGTAGACGGTCAACTTGTCGGCTGCCCCGGCCGCGCCGTAGGCGGCGCGCACGATCTGGGGAGCGTCCTTGCCTTCTCCTGCCAGCCAGAGTTCGATCGGTGCTGCCAGGGCCAATATGCCGGGTAAGTCCCCATACTTCACGGCTCCGGGCAGGAAGTCCAGATCGCAGGCGTCCGTCAGGTTGGCGAAGCGAAACCCGCGCGTGTCGAGCGCTGCCCGGCTGAAGGCGTTGCCGCCCTGGGCCAGTGCCGCCACGGCCCACGGCCCAGCACCGTTGACGGCGACGAGGTCCACCGCTTTCGGTTTCGGCTCCTGGTTCCTCGCCAGTGAGGCTGCCGCCAGCACATCGTGAACGCGCTGGGCAAAGGGCGGCAGGTTGTAGCAGTACGTCCAGCTGGCAAACCCTTCCTCTCCAGCCAGTGCCCGTGCGCGGAAACTTGGCTTGCCGTCTCGCAGAAATTCGCCCTGATCGAGCAAATCCACGCCCAGTACAGTCGACCCGGCGTCGAGCAAGCTGCGCACGGGCGCCCGGGGCGAGCCATCCGGGTCGAACAACCCGGCCTTGCCCGCGCCATCGAGCCAGATCACGGTTCGCCCCGTCCCATTCTTTGGAACCAATATGACCACGGGCAACTCCGCCTGGTGGCCCTCCACCGAACGATATCGCAGCAAGCCGAGCGTCTCCTGGAAGGTCTCGCGCTTCGATGTTTTCTTGGTCTCGAACGTCACTTCCGGTAGCCGTTGCCGGATCAGGGCATCGACCGCGCCGCCGACCAACTCTCGGTAGCGTGTCAGTGACTTCGCGTCGCGGGGCATCAGTTCCGCCAGCTGTCGTTGGGCGTCGTCGTTCAACCAGTCGAGGAGCCTCTTTTCCGCCACAGCGCCGCCCTGCGGTTTGGGATGCTTCTCGTCCCAGACCGTGAGTTGCTCGCCGGTCAGCCGGCGGTAGGGGCTTTCCAGGATCGGTTCTTCGATGCCGAGGCACAGGTGCTTGTTCAGGAAGTGGTACATGGCCGTCCGGCTGACGTAGTTGTAGTTGTGCGGGAAGTGCAGCAGCGCCGCATGGGCCAGCCGGTCCTTGCCGCCTAGCGCGGCGTAGTGCTGCTTCAATTCGGGGAAGCCGCGCTCGGCCAGCCCGCGCGTGTGGTCGTCCGCGGAGATGAGCAGCATCGGCTTCGGCGCGTGCAGGGCGGCGAACTCGATGTTGTAGGTGCCGATCCGCAGACCGCAGGCGGCTTCGCAGGTGCAGCCGCCCTGGCGCGTGCCGGACACCATCACCACCGGCACGGACACCAACGGCCGGTCGTCGACGGCGCAGAGCATGAAGGTCTGGGTGCCGCCGCCGCTCGCGCCCGTCACGGCGATCCGCTGGGTATCCACGTCCGGCAGCCCGGTCAGGAAATCGAGCGCACGGATCGACTGGTAGGTATGGACGCCCATCACGTTCTGCAAGCGCGACTCGGCCGCGGCGCTGAAGAAGCCGGTTGCCGGCGCTTGCTTGGCCTTCACGCGGTGCCGGGCGTACTGGTGGACCTGTTCCATCGGCAATTGCACGCTGTCGGCGTAGCCGAGCATGTCGTAATGGAAGACGACGCAGCCCATGCGCGCCAGCTGCACGCAGCGCGATTGCATGAAGCTGCGCCCCTCGTCCTCGAAGCGCTCGGCCCCCTGAGCGATTTCCCGCCGCACGGCTTCCCGGCCGATGTCCTGGAATCGGCCGCCGGGAAAATGGCCGTGTGGACAGAGCACGCCCGGCCGTTTGCCGTCTTTGCCCTTGGGGCGATAGAGGTTGCCCGTGGTGAAGAAGCCCGGCGTTGTCTCGAAGTAAACCTTCTCGACCGTGTAGTCGCCGCCGTCGAGCTTGCCGTGGATGACGGCGGCGAGCGGAGTCTTCGTTGGCAGCGGCCACAGGCCGAGCGAGACGCGCACGCTGCGCCGCACCTCGTCGGCCCGCTGTTTCCATTCCTCGGCGGACTTCGCGGGTGTGAAGCCGAAGTCGCCTTGCTCGCCTTTCAACGGACCGAGCCGCGCGTCGGCCGGAAGTTGGTCCGCTTCCAGGACGCGCGGATTCGCCGCATGCATGGTCGATGCCGGCGGCGTCGGCAGCGCTGCGATGACGGCAAGCGTCAGGAACAGCGTCAGAGACTGGAAGCCGATCCGCTCAGGACGAGGCCCGGCATTGATAGACATTGAACGGACTCCGAGTTGGCGATAGCCTCTCACCTGGATTCGGCGGCTATTGTCCCCGCTGGCGACGGCGCAGTCCAGTGGTACAAGTGAGGCAAGCAGTGCGAAATGCGGTGACGGATTTGACAGCCGAGGGCATCAGGCTCTACATTTGGTCTGTCGGTCTGCCGGTCCGCCGGCCGTTCGATGACAGCAACCCCTCGCCCCAGCCCGCTCGGCCCAATCGTCCTGCCCAGGGCACCGCTTTCCCAGACACCAGCGTCCCATCCCACTCCAGGCGGACGGTCGATGAGTTTCGAGTGGACCAGTTACTTCTGGAACGAGCGATGGTCGCTCTGGGGAGCGCGCCGCCCATCCCAGATCCTGATGCCGATTCCGGGCAAGCCGCCGGGAAAAGAGCGCCGGCAAGCCAAACGCTTCTGGGGCAGTCTGCTGGTTTCCTGCCGGGAAATCTCGCTCCTGGGCAGCGATGCCTGGCCGGCCAAGGTCCGCGACATTTCCAACGGCGGCATCGGGCTGTCCATCATCCAGCCGTTTCCGCCCGGCACTTTCCTGGGACTCCAGTTGCAGCAAAAGGGCGGCCCTCCCGGCTTGAAGCTGCTGGTCAAGGTGATCCACGCCACCCGACAGCTCGGCACCAATCTCTGGGTGCTCGGCTGCGAGGTGATCCGCGAACTGCCCGCCGACGCAGCCAAGCCAGAGTCGGACTGAGTACGCCGAGTGCCCAAAGCGGGCACCAGCCTGCGCAGCGCGCCGACCCGTCCACCAGAGTCCAGCACATCCGTCGGGCTGGAACAGCATCGGCGGCAATTTCTCGAACGCCGCGGCCGTCCTGGCACCATTGTTGCTCCGTATAAGGAAGGTAAATGGAACAACTCTTTCCTTTCGCGGAGAGTCAACGATGCACTTCAACACCAAATTCGCGGCGACCGTGTTGCAAGCCAGTCTGCTGACCGCCCTGGCCTGGGGCCAAACCAGCGTGCCCGCTGCCAATGCACAACCGGCCGGCGCCAAGCCAGTGGGACCGTCAGCCCCACCAGCGCAACCGGCTGGCACCAGGCCAGTGGGCCCCTCGGCCCAGCCAGTCCAGCCAGCCGGCAGCCAGCCAGTGGGACCGTCAGCCCAGCCAGCCCAACCGGCTGGGCAGCAACCGATCCAACCCGGTCAGCCTGCTCAGCTGCCTGGCCAGCCTGCACCACCGGTGCAGGTCAATCCAGCGGGCCAGCAACCCGGCGGCCCCGGCCAACCGGGGCAGATTCCGGGCGGGCCGAGCCAACCCGGCCAGAACGCTCAGCAACAGCCAGGGCAAGCGGCGGGACAAACTTCGCCGTTCGCCAGCCTGCCCGGCGGCAGTGCGGCGCCGCTGTTCCAGGATGCCGGCGTGCGCAAGACGCTGAACATTTCCGAGCAGCAGCTCAACCAGCTGACCCAGGCGAACGACCGGCTCCTGAAGGATTACAGGGCGCGCGTGGGCCAGCTGTCGAACCTGGATGCCAGGGATCGACCCGCCGCGCTGCAAAAGCTGTGGGGCGGCTTCCAGTCGGATTTCAGCGCCGCAGCCGGCAAGATTCTCGACCAGAACCAGCTGGGCCGCTATCGCCAGCTGGATCTGCAGCGGCAAGGGCTGGCTGCCTTCAACGACCCTCAACTTCAGCAACAACTCGGCCTGACGGAAGCCCAACGGCAGCAGTTGCAGACGCTGACCGCGACTCGACAGCAACAAATGAACGCCTTGCGCGAGATGGCCCAAACCAACCGCGCGGAAGCGACCCGGCGCTTTGAAGCGCTGCAACAGGAAATCGGCAAACAGCTGAACACCATCTTGAACGTGACCCAGCAAAAGAACTGGACCGAGATGACGGGCCAGCCTCATGAGTTCCCGCTCAACTTCGACCTGACCAATCGGTGACGTCGCGGTTCCGAACGGTGAAACAGGTTCCCGGATTGATTCCGGGAACCTGTTTTCGCTTTGGTTCGTAGTTCCGCCTTCAGGCGGTTTTCGGCGAAAACCGCCTGAAGGCGGAACTACGAA
>JAGVLI010000687.1 GCA_020054355.1 Planctomycetales bacterium
CAGCGCTCGCCTGCCGGCTCGCGGCTAAACTGTGTTTATGCGCAACCTCAAGCTCACCCTCAGCTACGACGGCGCCGACTTCAACGGCTGGCAGACGCAGCCGGGCTTTCGCACGGTGCAGGAAACGCTCGAACAAGCCATTCAGCAACTCACCGGCGAGGAGCGGGTCCGCGTCAATGCCAGCGGCCGGACCGATACCGGCGTGCATGCCGTCGGGCAGGTCGTCAACTTTCGTACCAGTTCCAGTCACGCGCCGGAAGTGATCTTGCGGGCCACCAACGCTCGGCTGCCGGCGGATGTCGTGATTCGCGAAGCCGCCGAGGTTCCCGAAGCGTTTGACGCCAACCGCGACGCCAAGCGCAAGCTCTACCGCTACGTGATCCACGATGGGCCGGTGCCCGATCCGTTCCAGCGCCGCTATGCGTATCATTGCCGGTACCCGCTCGACGCGGCGGCCATGCACCAGGCCGCGCTCGCGCTCCAGGACCGCCACGATTTCCACAGCTTCGAGACGGAATGGCCCAATCGGACAACCAGCGTGCGCACGATCACGCACATTGCGGTGAACCGCTGCGGGGAGTACCTCTGGCTGGATGTGGAGGCCGACGGCTTCCTGTACAATATGGTGCGGGCCATCGCCGGGACGCTCATCAACGTGGGCCGCGGCTACTGGCCGGTCGAGCAGGTCGCCCGCATTCTCCAGGCCGAGGACCGCAATCAGGCCGGGCCGACCGCGCCCCCGCATGGCCTCTTCCTGATGCGGGTGTCGTACGAGAGGTAGCAGACCGATGAACCTCATCCCCTCGCAACCCAATCCGTCATGGACCATTGGGCAACTGCGCCGCCACTTCGGCATGATTCCCGCCGAGCGCATCCTCCTCGACCCGCCGCCGGGCACCGCGACCGAGGCAGATGCGATCCGCCTGATTGAAAGGGCGGACCATCATTGCGAACTGGTGGACGGTGTTTTGGTGGAGAAAGCCGTGGGCGAAGAAGAATCCGGGCTGGCATTGTGGTTGGGACGCTGGTTGTATGCGTACCTGGAAAAGCACAATCTGGGCAAACTGCTGGGCGCCGACGGGTTCTTGCTTTTGATGCCCGGCCTGTTGCGCGCCCCGGATGTTTCATTCATCACATGGGCGCGCTATCCGGTCCGGCCGCCTCCTTATCCACGGGTTGCGCCTGACCTGGCAGTTGAAGTGCTTAGCCCCAACAATACACGCCAAGAGATTGCACGCAAACGTCGCGAGTATTTCGAGCACGGCACCCGGTTGGTCTGGGAAATCAATCCTCGGACCAAGACCGTGGATGTCTACACTGCTCGCACCACTTTCCAGCGACTCGGCTTGACCGACACGCTCGACGGCGGTGAAGTTCTGCCAGGTTTCAAGCTCAAGGTGGTCAAGCTCTTTTCGCCTCCAGATCGTCCCCGATGAAGCTGACTCGCGGAGTTCCCATGCACTACCCCGACCGGCTCGAAATCGTGCCCTTGAGCAAGCCGCCGCATGCCACGATCCGCGTGCCGGGGTCGAAGAGCATCACCAACCGGGCGCTGGTGCTGGCGGCGCTGTTCTGCCGGGGAAACTGCCGGATCGCGGGCGCGCTGCACAGCGAAGATACCGAGGTGATGGTGGATTCACTGCGGCGGCTCGGCTTTCGTGTCACCGCCGACTGGTCAGCGGGCGCCATCGAAGTCGGCAAGGAGCGCGCTGCTTCGCTCATCCCGGCGAAGGAAGCGGACCTGTTCGTGGCCAATTCCGGCACGTCGATGCGCTTTCTGACCGCGCTGGTCGCGGCCGGGCACGGGCGCTACCGGCTCGACGGCATCGCCCGTATGCGGGAACGCCCAATCCACGATCTCCTCTCCGGTTTGCAGCAACTTGGCGTCCAAGCACGCAGCGAAGCCGGCAATGGCTGTCCGCCCGTCATCGTCGAAGCGAACGGTCTGCGCGGCGGGGCCGTACAGGTCAAGGGCGACGTCAGCAGTCAGTTTCTGAGTGCCTTGTTGCTCGCCGCGCCGGCCGCCGAGACTGACATCGAAATCACGGTCGAAGGCGAACTCGTCTCGAAGCCCTACATCGACATGACGGTCGGCATGCTCCGGGCCTGGGGGCTGAAGTGCGTTGCTCCCACGCACGAACTGTATCGCATCCCCGGCGGGCAAACGGGCGACCTCGACTATTTTGAAGTAGAACCGGATGCCTCGGCGGCCAGCTACTTCCTGGCGGCGGCGGCGATCTGCCAGGGGCGGGTCGTCGTCCCCGGACTGGACGTATATCGCAGCTGGCAGGGCGATGTGAAATTCGCCGCCTGCCTGGCGGAAATGGGCTGCGAAGTCCCCAAGGACAAGGACCATCTGCTCGTGCGCGGCCAGCCGTTGCACGGCATCGACGTGGACATGAACGCCATCAGCGATACGGTCATGACCCTGGCGGCGGTCGCCTGCTTTGCCGAGGAGCCGACGACCATTCGCAACGTCGCCCACATTCGCCACAAGGAAACCGACCGGCTCACGGCCCTGGCCACGGAGTTGCGCAAGGTCGGAGCCGATGTGGTAGAGTTCAAGGACGGCTTGACGATCGCGCCGCAACCGTTGCACGGGGCGGAGATCGACACCTACAACGATCATCGCATGGCCATGAGCATCGCGTTGATCGGCCTGAAGGTGCCGGGCGTCGTCATCAAGAATCCCGGCTGCGTGGCGAAGACCTATCCGAATTTCTGGCAAGACCTGGAAAAGCTGCGGGGCTGAGTACCGCCTCGGGCAGACCATTGAGCATTCTTGTAGGGTCCGCTGTGCCGACCATTGAGCCACTGTATTTGTTGCGGTCTACGGTCCGCACAGCGGACCCTACGAATTAACGAGGCGCAACCATGTTCATGCGTGTTCCGCTGGCGATGCTCGCCTCGCTCTGTCTCGTCGTCACCGCGTTCGCCGCCCTGCCCGCCGCCGACCGGCAGCCCTACAAGCTGACCGTCGTGCTGCGCGTGGCCAAGCATCAGCTGCTGACTGAAGTGTTCAAGGAACAACTCAGCCGCGAGCTGCGCGACAGCCTGCGCGATGCGCTCTCCGGGCTGGCGGAAGTCAATGTCGTCGAGCAGCATCCCTGGCTGGAAAACGTCGAAAAGCACGGCTTGCAGCAGGCGCTCGACAACGTCAAGGATGCCGAGCCGATCAAGACGCATTTCGTGCTGGTCGATTACGTGGACGGCCAGTACGAGCTTCAAACCCGGCAGCACGACGGCTTGACCGGGCTGTCGTCGCCGATCGTGCGCACAGTTCGACTTGCCGATCCCGCCGGCCGGCCGCTGGTGGCCCGCACGGCAGCACTGCTGATCGACCAGGATTTCGGGGTAGTCGGGGCGGTCGGCGACGCCAAGAATCCTCGGATGGTGCGCGTGACCCTCAACGGCGGCAAGCTGGTGCCCCTCGGGCAGCGCGTCAAGAAGGACGAGGTCTTCGCCCTCGTCCAGGTGAACCGGCTGGGCGGCAGTCAGCCGGTGCGCGAGGCGCTGCTGCAAGTAGTCGAACCGCCGAACGCCGACGGCGTCTGCGTCTGCCGGCTGCTGGCCCGGTTCGCCGACCCCGCCTC
>JAGVLI010000302.1 GCA_020054355.1 Planctomycetales bacterium
CCTCGATCGCCAGCGGGTGCAGCCGGGCCGATTCATCGCCAGGCCCAGCGCCGGCGAACAGCTTGCGCTTGTCCTCGGCGGCGGCCATGTCTTCCTGCGCGTACTTCTGGGCGACGCGGGCTTTTTCCACATCCTGCGAGCCGCGCAAGCCCTGCTTGTGCAACTCCACGACGCGCGACAGATCGAGGTCGGCCGCCTGCTTGCTTTCCTTGGCCTTGGCGATCTCGCTCTCGACGCCGCGCTTCAGCGCGGCCAGCTGCACCTGTTCGAGGGGCGACAGCACTGGTTCGAGAACGAACAGTTCCTGCCCGCGCACGACCGGCAAGCCGGCGACCGGACAGCCCTTGCCCGCCGCGACTTCGCGCACATAGCCAGCGACGGGCGCCGTGATGGTGACCTCGTTGCCCTGCTTGGCCATGATCCAGCCGGTCAACGGCAGCTGTTCCTGCACCGGGCGATTTTGCACCGCGGCCGTGGCGATCTGAAGGCTCTGGCAGGCTTCCTTCGACAGCGTGGTTCGCGACAGGTCGCTTTCGACCTTGGGTTTCTCGGCGGCTGCTGGGGGCGGCGGCGGCGTCTTGGCGCAGCCGACGACGAACAGGGCGAGCAGCAGCGCGCAGAGCCGCAAGCGGCGGGCTGACATGGCTCATCCCTTCTTCTTGCTGGCGATCTGTTCGCGGGCCTTGACCATGACGCTGTCGATCGTGACCGGCGCGCCGTTTCGGCGCTTGCTCTCGTCGGCCGCTTCCATGAAGGCGAAGACGGCGAGGGTTTCCTCGGCGCTGACCGGCGGCTTGCCGGTCTTGAAGAACTTGGCGATCTCCACCACCAGCGGTTCATAGCCGCCCGAACCGCCCGCCGAAGCCACGCCGGTCTTGCCGAAGACGGTGGCGCCGTAGTCCGCCTTGCCGGCGCGGATGCCCCGGAAGGAGCCGATCCGGCCGCCCTTCCAGGTGCCCGCCACCAGGTCGGTGTCCTTGGTGTGCGTCCGGACGACGGATTCGCAGCCGACGCCCATGATGGTGAAGAGAATCTCGACGCCGTGAATGCCATACCAGAACAGGTCGGGATGATGTTCCTCGGTCGGGGCCGGGCCGTAAGCGTCGCAGCCGATGACTTCGCCGATCTTGGGCTTCGTGCGCATTTCCTGCACGCCGGGCGCGAAGCGCAGCGATGAGCTGGAGAAGACGGGTGTCTTGGTTTCTTTCGCCAGGTCGTAAATCTGGATGGCATCGGCGAGCGAGCCGGCCACCGGCTTGTCGATGAACACCGGCTTGCCCGCTTTCAAGACCGGCGTGGCCTGGGCAAGGTGCGGCCGGCCATCGACGCTTTCGAGCAACACCACATCCACCTCTTTCAGCAGGTCGTCGATGGACTGCACGATTTTGACCTGGTACTGCTCCTGCAAGGTCTTGGTGAAACCTTCGATGCGGTTCTTGCTGGACGGAATGTCCGGGCTGCCGCCGGGAAAGCCCGCCACGACCTTCACGCCGGAGAGGTCGCCTTCGCTCTTGGCGCTGTTGAAAATCTTGGTGAAGGCGACGACATGGGAAGTATCCAGGCCGATGATGCCGGCCCGCAGAGGCTTGGCGCCGTCCTGGGCGAGCAAGTGGCTGGATGCAGTCATGCTGGCCGCGAGCGACACACTGCTCGCTTGCAGCATCTGGCGACGAGTCATCAGGGATTGCGATGGCATGGCAGGCTCCGGGGGAATGGTGAATGCGACGGAACGTTCAGGATCGTAACGGTCGCGGTCGGCCACCGATAATGGAATTCCGAAAAAATCCGTCGGACCCGCGGAATCCTCTCGACATGGTCAGACCAGTGGTTATACTTATTAAAGGTCTCTAATAAATGAGACCTCTGCCTGCTCGAACCTTCCCCGATCCCTTGCGGTCGGAACCTGCCTCACCCTCCTTGTCCCACACTGGGAGACCTGCCATGCTGACCCTTCTCGATCGTGGTCACAACCACACCTGCCAGGGCTATTCGCGTCGTGAGTTCCTGCGCATCGGCAGCCTGGGCTTGCTCGGCGGCCTGGGACTGCCTGGCTTGCTGGCCTCGCGCGCCCAAGCAGCGCCCTATGGCAGCGGCAAGCCGGTGACGGATAAATCGGTCGTCTTGCTCTTCCTGCACGGTGGGCCGTCGCATATCGAGCTGTTCGACCCGAAGATGACCGCGCCGCCCGAAATCCGCAGCAGCACGGGCGAAGTGAAGACCGCCATTCCCGGCGTGACCTTCGGCGGCACGTTCCCGAAGCTGGCGGCGATGGCGAACCGCTTCACGGTGGTCCGCAACTACGGCTCGCGCAACGCCGACCACAGCTATCTGTCGGTCAGCGCCGCGGGCAACCCGCTCAAGGCCGCGATGGGCGCGCTCTATTCGCGCGTGGCGGGGCCGATCAACTCGGGCACCGGCCTGCCGAACAACGTCCTGGTGCTGCCCGAAGCGGTGCAGCCCGGCCTGAAGCTCGGCAATAACTTCGAGACCGGCGCGCTGCCAACCTTGACCAGCCCTGGCGACCTGGGTCCGAGTTACGGCGCGTTCGATCCGAGCGGCAGCGCCGACTTCAAGAAGACCATGCAGCTGCAGATCGACTCGACGCGCTTCGACGACCGCCGCGGCCTGCTCGGTCAGCTGGACGCCCTGCGCCGCCGCATGGAATCGGGCAACACGCTCGACAGCTTCGACCGCTTCCAGCAGCGGGCCTTCGACCTGGTGATGAAGGGCGTCGTTGAAGCCTTCGACCTCTCGAAGGAAGAGCCTGCGACCCTGGAGCGCTACGACACCAGCAAGCTGTTCAAGCTCGAAGAAGTCACCAAGTGGTTCGACATGAAGCGGGCCAGCAATCAGCTGGGCAAGCAGATGCTGATGGCCCGCCGCCTGGTCGAGCGCGGCTGCGGGTTCGTGACCGTCTCCGATTGCGGTTGGGACATGCACTCCAACAACAACAGCCCGAAGAACATGGAAGGCATGAAGTTCCTGGGCAACCAGGTCGATCACGCCGTCGCCGCTTTCCTGCAAGACCTGGAAGAGCGCGGCCTGAGCGACAAGGTGCTGCTGGTGGTGACGGGCGAGATGGGCCGGACGCCGCGGCGCAACC
>JAGVLI010000522.1 GCA_020054355.1 Planctomycetales bacterium
CCAGCAGGAACGCGAAAATCAGGGTTGCGCCGCCGACCAGAGCGCCTGTTCCGAGGTTTTGAAAAGGGCCAGTGACCTCATCAACCGGCAGGTATCGACCGATGTACCAAGGTTCGGGGCCGTAGCCGGACACGACGCGATGCACGAAAAGCCACCGCCGGCCAGAAACTTCGGCGACATGCCCGAGGTCATGAAGGTCCTGGTCGAACCACATGCTTGGCGCCGGCTTGTTCCAGATCGCTGACAACACTGCGTCGCCGACTTGATCGATCTTTGGCAGGGGCGCTTGTTCCGAAAGTCCCAGTCCTCGGGGATCGACCATTCGGCGATGGGCCAAGACACTGTCGCGGCCGATGAGTATGAAATTGCCGCCTTGGTCGTCATTTCCCGAGTCCGACATCCGCTCCGAAAGTTCGCTCAACGCCACAGTTGCGACGAAAGCATCGGCAGCCCCTCCATTGGCACCCTTGATCGGCATCCCCACCCTAATCACCGGCTGTCCGACCTCGGAACTCCAGAGCGGCGGGCTCCAGAACACGCCGGTTCCAGCCTGCCAGGACATGCCTTGCAAAAGCTTGCGGGGCGGCTCGGCTTGGAGCGCTTCGTCGCGCCAGGCAGGGCCGTCAGGCGTGCGAAGGACGCGATGCACGTGCCGGTCAGTGCGTACGAACTCCGCCATCACGACCCCCGGCATCCGAATCATTGCCAGACTCAGGACTTCTGCCAAGCGATCGCCTGAGTCGCGTCCTTCCTGTGGGACGCCGGAGATAATCGACGAAAGCTCAACTTGGGCGACGACAGGGTCGAGCAACTCCCTGATGCTGCGGACTTCGTCTTCCACCAGTCGCTGCGTGCGATCATGCAGCATCCGTTCTGTCGTGGCAGCCGCGCCGTACAGCAGGAGTAAAAAGGAGACGCTCGCTACCAAAGCGACAACCCCGAAGGCCGTCACCAACATCACGAGCAAGGGCATCTGGTGCCGCCGCGTCGCGGATCTATTCGAATCGGTCGCGTTTGCCATTAGCCGTCACCTCTTCGGCTCAGCAATGACAGCTGCTGGATGACGCTGACACACATTGGTCGCTGCGGCTGTGTCGGATCTTCGTCCTCAGATTCTCGAGTTCCACTTGCTGATACCCCGACATCATCGCGAATGTGACCGCCACCCTGGTATACGGCGGCGTTGTCTCTCTGCACTGTCACACGGCGTCAGAACAGAGCGGAAAGCCCATCGGTTTTTCAGGGTTGCAAATGCTGATGCGTAAAGGTGGCACGCACCGGTGCAGCGTCAGAGCGAACTACTTCGATCTCAACGCGATAGCGATGACGCGGAGGCAGCGTTGCCAGCCCGCCATAGGCCTGAGCCCCTCCGACCGTCATCGACTCGAGCCTTACCCGGGAATCTGCCGGCCGGCGGTCGCCTTGCACGACCGCGGTCACATTGGCATTCGTGATCCGAACGCCGGTGGCTGAATCGAACACCGCCACCATGAGATGATGGACGTAGCGGTCATCTGGTGTATTCCTGTGCATCTCGCGCCCGGTGTGATCCGCAGGATGCCCGAGGGCGAAAGCGGCTGGCACTACCGCGAAATAGACAACAAGGTCATCCGCACGCACGAACACCTGATCCAAGTCGTCGGCCACCGCACTTCCTGCGGTCGCTACCATCAGCAGCGAAAGTAGCGCGATCAGTGGCCGACGAGCGACGCTCCTGCCGCGTACGCTCTTCCAGAAGCCGCTGCGACCCATCTCTGCCCCCTGGAGCGACCATCTTGTTGTCGGATATCGCCGGCGGATATGGGCCGACGACCCCAATTCGTTTCAAAATTCCGGGCATCCTTGCGGCCGCCCGGATTTCCGAGGAAGTTCACTTGGTCGAGCCCGAGGAATGACTCGGCGTCGCAGGCATGTCGCGTTGCATGTCCTGGATTTGCTTCGTCTCGCCTGGCTTGGGAGACGAGGAGTGGCCATAAGTGCCCGGGCCCGGCACGGTCCCACCACCCATGTGTCCGCCGCGCATGTTCTGTCCCATCGGCTGTTCGGCGCCGCCATGCATACCCATACCTGAGCGGGGACCGGGCTGGTCACCCTGCTGACGGACCCAGTCGTCACGTCCAATTGGCTGACCGGCAGGGGGACTCTGCACGCCACTCGCGCCGGTGTTCGACTGCTGGGCAAAACCAAGCTGCGCAAAGCTGAACGCACCGATCGTGACGGCCAAGCCCGCGGCAATGGCTGTCTTTCCAATAGTGGTCATAGGAAATCTCCGTCCGTTTGCGCCGATATACGATATGCATCTCGGCATCAATATCTATGAGCTTTCCATGCGTCCCTGCTTTGATCCATCTCAAGACCGCCGACTTATCTAAAACCAGGTGCGGACGCCAGCCGTGAAGCGAAGCTGTTGAGTAGATCCGCCGGCGGCACTGACATAATCGGCCGTGGCGCCGTACTGGCCCAAGTAGGTAATGCCGACGTACGGCGCGAACTGTCGCGTGATCTCGTAGCGAAGCCGCAGGCCCGCATCGAGTTCCGACAGCCCGGCTCCGATCCGGCGCGCCGGGTCGTCTTTGGTGTAGAAATTGAGCTCGATTTGCGGCTGCAGGATCAGGCGCTGCGTGATCAGCAGGTCATAGCTGGCCTCGAGCCGCGCCGCGAGGCGGCCTTCACCGCTGACATAGCCGATGGCGGAAACCTTGAAGTATTGCGGCGCCAGGCCCTGGATGCCGACGGCCCCCCAGCCGCGGCCCGGCAATGAATCCAGATCGTACCGGACGCCGACCAAGGCATCGAAGTAGGTGGTGATCGCGCGGCCGTAGAACAGTTGCTGGATGCCGTCGTCGAGTTGGTTGTCGCTGTAGCGGCCTTCGCTCAACAGCCAGATCCTGTTTTCGTCGGTCCCCAGCCAACCCTGCGCTTCCCAGCGGAACGTATTGCCCTGGTTGAAACCGAACCGTCCCTCCAGCTGGTCGAACAGCAAATGGGCGAAAATGCTCTGGTCCAGCATCTTCGGCATGGTGTGCGGTGGAGCCTGGTCGGCTGGCGGAGGCTGTTGGGCGCGGGCGCCGCCCGACAGGCCGGCGAGCATGACAGCCGCGCAAAGCGCCGCACCGACCTTTGTCATGATATGCGCACCTCTCGCATCATGCCGAGCTCCATGTGGTAGAGGAGATGGCAATGGAAGGCCCACCGGCCGGGTTCATCCGCGCTCACCAGAAAGCTCAGCCGCTCTCCCGGCTTCACGAGGATGGTGTGCTTGTAGGGGCGGTAATCGGTCTGCCCGTTCTCCAGCTCGCTCCACACGCCATGCAGGTGCATCGGATGATCCATCATCGTGTCGTTGATCAGGGTGAAACGCACCCGCTCCCCGAGCCGAAGCATGATCGGCGCGGCATCCGAGAATTTTGTACCGTCGAAGCTCCACATGAAGCGTTCCATGTTGCCCGTCAGGTGCATCACGATTTCACGCGTCGGCGGTCGCAGGTCGTTGCCGCGCTTGGGCGACCGCAAATCGGTCAGGAGCAACACCCGGCGGCCATTGTTGTCGAGTCCGTCCCCTGCCTCGGAGAGCCGGTTTTTGGGAGCCATCGCGACGTTGTCCACGCCGACACGGCCTCCAAGCCGGGCAGCTCCCGTGTCTTGCGGCATACCGGCCATCGCCGCCTGCCCTGGTGGCGCCGCATTCGTTGCCGGCATAGTGCCGTGCTGCATGCCCGGCATCGAACTGTGGTCCATCCCGACCATGCTGTTGCTCGAGCCCGTATCGGTCGTGCCGCCATGCGCCGTTCCGCCAGCGGCGCCGTGCGCTGTGCCGCCGGG
>JAGVLI010000730.1 GCA_020054355.1 Planctomycetales bacterium
AGGAAGTACGCCGCCGCCAGTCCCGCCGGCCCGGAACCGATAATCACCGGACGATGCGGCAGCGGCTGTGCTCCCGACGGCGGCATGACGAACGGTTCTTCGATGTGATGCTCGACCAGCGCCTGCCGTTTTCGCGCACGGCTCGCCAGTTGCTCAAAGCGGGCTTGCTCGTCATCCACGATCACTTCGGCGCTATAGACGAACTGGAGCGCGCCGCGATTGCGGGCGTCGAGGCTCTTGCGCAGGATGCGCCAGCGCTCCAGTTCCGCAGGCTGCAAGCCGAGTACGCGCGTCAGCCGTTCCGGAAGCGCGGCCTCGGGTTCATCGACCGACAGACGAATGTTGGAAACGCGCAACGACATGAATCTGAATCGTGAGTTAGTTCCAGTTAGTAGTTTCGCAATCAGGCGGGCGGGTGGCACGTCTCTCGGCACTCCGAGGGTGTGCGAACGACTTGCCACCTGCCGTGGGTTGCAGTCGTTTCGGGGTTCCGCACGCCCTCGAAGTACCGAGGACGTGCCAACCACCCGTCAGATCTTAGAGTCTGTTCCATAAGCCTGCAAACTCCTTGTTTTTCAAGGCTTTGCGACGATGAAACCCGGCTTATGGAACAGACTCTTATATCGGAACCAGCCGCCTTCCGGAACTCCGCTTGACCCGCGTGCTTGCGATGGGACAATGAGAACATGACCACTCCATCGACCACCGTCCCGCTCGTGGACCTCGACGACCCGGCGCTGCGCAGGGCGGACGCTGCCGCTGTCCTGGAGCACCTCGTCTCCCGCAAGCCGCTTGACCCTGCGCTCCTGGAGCGCGTCCGCGCCCGGGCCGAGCAGGTCACGGAGGCTATCCGGCGCGAGCACGGTTTGGTGAACGACGACACGTTCCAGTCCCTGCTCGACGATGAGGCATGAGGTACGTCCTCGATATTTCCGCGGCGCTTTGCTGGGTCCTGCCGCGCCCGGCATCGCCTCGGGCTTTGCGTCTCCGCGACGAGTGTCGTCGCGGGCTCCATGCCTTGATCGCCCCGTCCATCTTCCCGGCCGAGGCGGCCAGCGCACTGACGAAAGCTGAGCGGCAGAAGCTCATCCCAGTCGGGCAAGCCGGGATCCTGCTCGCCGATCTCCTCACGACGCCGCCGGACGCGCACCCGTATGAGCCGCTGCTGGCTCGCGCAGTGGAAATCTCCTCGCAAACTCGCGGCGGGTTGTACGATTGCCTCTACGTGGCCCTCGCCGAGCGGGAAGGATGCGCGCTCGTCACGGACGACCAGAAGCTCATTGCGAACCTGAAGCCGTCCTGCGCGTTCATTGTCCCGCTGCTGTCGTTACCCTGACGCGGCGCCGGGCGGCCTCAGCCATGTTGCGTGTCCGCTGATTCACCAAACTATGCGTCCGGCCACGTCTCAATGCGGCAATATCGCTGGTCACCCTGGGCGATCTTTGCACGCGCTGTTTCCAATGCGATCACTTTGCCTATGTACTGAACCCAGTCACCATCCGGGCGTCGGCGGATTGTATCCAGCATTGCCTGTATCTCGGTGCGTTCATTCTCGGAATATACGACAATAGCGCCTGACACGGACGACCCAGGGTTCCGAATCCCCACCGGCAGCCCCTTGGTGCTAAAGTGAGAATTTGGGAACCGCAGACGCCATTCTCGCTCCCAGGTCCAATCGACAACTCGGTTGAAAACGCCTACGCCACTTGGGTCGTATTCCACGAACAGATATTGGAGTTCCGGCGGAATGCCGTCCGTGTAGAGTTCCCGCTCTGGATCCCAGTTCGGTTCTCCTTGCTGAATCCGCCTCCCCAGATCCTGTTTGGTTGCATACATGGCAGGCCGCGCACCCGCGTCAAAGAGAGTCGGTTTGAAATAGGCGATCCCGTAAGGCGTATGATGCCCTGGCATCACGTCGCATGTCACGAGCAGAGCACTAATGGGTTGATCCGTAAAGCAAATAGCTGGACATGGCCCCTTGATGGAAGGGCGGTTTTTCTGGCCTCGCGGAGCAAACGTCGGTCGAATATAGCCCGACTCCAGTATCTCGCCGAGAACGCGAAACGCACTCGCGGCGGGTTGAACTCTGTGTCGAGTCACATGGACGACATACTGGGTCAGGTCTGCACGGCGCGACCGTATTCTTGCCGCATAGTCGGCAGGATTCATCTCACGGATCTCAATGATTCGCCAAAGGTCAGCTGCCTGGTCCGGTCGTGGGCGCTCGGCAGCAGCCATCCTGCCAAACCGAGGTGCGATGAGTCAAGCGCCGCAGGGATTTTGGCACGCAGTGGCAAAACATTGGGGTTTTGGCCACAGAGTGCCAAGTGGCATTTGGCGCGCAGTGGCAAAACATTGGGGTTTTGGACCCCAGTGCCAAGCGGAAATTTTTTGGCCAGGAGGGGGTCCAAGGCGAGATTTATGGCCGGGCCTTACTTCTTCTGAATATCGTTCGGCGAAAACTCGACGCCGATCACGCAGGTGATCGAATGGTCCTTGTCCCGCCAGTTCACCAGGCCGCGGCGCAGCTGCACCCGCCAGAGCAAGTTGCCCTTCTGGTTGCGCAGGGCGTTGGGCACGATGTCCTTCGGGTCCGTCGCGATGGAAGTCTTCATCTGCTCGCCGGGCAAGAGGATCTTGTTCCACTCCTCTTGGCCTTCGATGTACTCATCCGAGCCGACGAAGGCCGGCGTTTGCTTCTGAATGGTCGCGTTCCACTTCAGCGGCGAGCAGTACCGCTTGCCGCTCGGCTGCAGCTCCAGGTAGGTGTACGGCATGGCCGCCTGCGGGCTTTCGCCGTCCTTCCAGACGTGGTCGTAGGCCAGGTCGGTGGGCCGAAACTCCACATCCTTGGAAATGTTCTTGAGCTGCAAGACCAGCAAGAGCGACTCGTGCTCGGACAGCTCCGGCTTGTAGCTGCTCAGACGGTACTTGAACAGCAGCCGTTTCTGCTCGACGGCCAGCGGCGTCACTTCGAGGTCCCCGATCGTCAGCGACTTTCCCAGGGTCGTGATGAGATGCGGCGGCAACGGCGTGTCGGCCTTGGTGCGCGTATAAGACTTGAGCACCAGCGGCTCCAGGCCCGGTCCGCCCACGCGCTTGGCCGGCGGTTTGCCGAGATCGGGCAGCATTTCCAGCGGATGCGGGGTCCGCTCCTTGCTGACCCACATCCAGATGGCGATGACCGTCATCAGGATGGAATAGGGGATGAGGATCAGCAACAGCCCCGCGATCAGCATGGTATTGTCGGGCCGGCGCAGGACCGGCCGCTGAATCTGCGGTCCCGGTTCGGCCTCGGTCGGAGCCGGGGGGACCGGTTCCATGTAGACAGGCGTGGGCGGATGGGTGGAGACCTGCGGTGATGAATTGCTGAGGATACCGGCTCCGGGGCGCGGCGGCGCGCCACCCGCCGCCAGGCCGGGCACCTGAAAGACAGTCGGTTCCAGCTGGAAGTTC
>JAGVLI010000496.1 GCA_020054355.1 Planctomycetales bacterium
GCGAGCCGAGCGGCACCCGGACTTGGCAACAACGTGCGCTTTCCGATGGGACCGGTCCGGCTCGGCTCGCCGGACCTACCCGAAGCGGCGTCAGCGGGCAGGTGCCGCGAGCCGAGCGGCACCCGGACTTGGCAACAACGTGCGCTTTCCGATGGGACCGGTCCGGCTCGGCTCGCCGGACCTACCGACTCGGCATCGTATCCACATTGAGACGCAACCATGATCTACTTGCTCTACGCGGGAATCGGCCTGCTGGTGGGCGCGGTCAGCGGCACGATGGGCATCGGCGGCGGCGTGGTCATGGTACCCGCGCTAATGCTGCTCTGCGGCTTCGATTCCCACAAGGCCACGGGCACCAGCCTGGCCTTGCTCTCATTGCCCATCGCCCTGCCGAGTGCGTTCAAGGCGTACCGGCAAGGAGACGTGGATCCGATGGCGGTCCTGTGGCTGGCGGCCGCCTTCATGATCGGCGCATACATCAGCCGCAGCTATATCGAGTATTTTCCCGAGGCCTGGCTGCGGTTCCTGTTCGGTCTGCTGATGATCTACATTGCCATGCGCTATGTGATCACGGCGGAATCCGAAGTGGCGCACACCGTGGCGGGCCTGGCCGCGGTCGGCCTGGCCTGGCTGGGTTACTCGCTGCTCCGAGCCTTGGGCCGTCGACACCTGGCCCGGCCCGAGCTGGGCAAGGCCATCCGGGACGAGCAGGACGCGGGCCGAGGCGAACTGGACTATCACATCTAACCATCGCTGGGGTCGGAACCCCGAGGAGTCAAGGATGACGGCGCGGAAGTCTTGCCTGGGACGGATAGTTGGCCTGCTGGGCCTGGCATTCTTGGGATCGACCGTCTGCGGGCAGTCGCCGGCGCCGGCCGCCGTCAAGCCGGCCGCCACGGTCAATGGCGAACCGATCGCCCTGGCGGACCTCGACCGCGTGGTGGAGATGATCGTCAAGGAAAAGTTCAAGATGCAGCCGCCGACGGATGTGCAACGCCGCCAGGTCCGGCTGGAAATGCTCACTCTGCTCATCAATGACCTGCTGATGAAGCAATTCCTGCGCAAGCACGCCACCCCCGCCGATCCGGTCGAGGTGGACAAGCAGTTCGCCGAGTTCGTCGCCGGTCTGAAGGACCAGAAGCCGCCGCGGACGCTGCCGGAATTCACCCAGGAAACCGGGCAGGGTGAAGTCCAGATCAAGGGCAACATCGCGGCCACGCTCCAATGGATCGGCTACGTGAAGGGCACCGTGAAAGACGCCGACATTCAGCGCTACTATGAAGAGAGCAAGGACTTCTTCGACCAGGTGGCGGTGCGGGCCAGCCATATCGTCATCCGCCTGACGCCGGAAACCAGCGACGGCGAACGCTTGCAAGCGAAGAACAAGCTGACGGCCTTGAAGACGGAACTGGCCGGCGGCAAGCTGGAATTCGCCGAAGCCGCCAAGCAGCATTCGCAATGCCCCAGTGGGCCGACCGGCGGCGACATTGGCTACTTTTCGCGCAAGGGCATGCTCGACGAGAGTTTTGCCCGTGTGGCTTACGCCCTGAAAGTCGGCGAGGTCAGCGACATCGTCGAAACCGAGTTCGGCTATCACCTCATCAAGGTGACGGATCGCAAGGCCGGCCAGCCGTCCGATTTCCAGAAGATCAAGGATGAGGTCCGCGACTTCTACGTCGAGGAACTTCGGCAAAAACTACTGATGCAGCAGCACAAGGCCAGCAAGATCGACATCCTGGTGCCATAAATCACAGTAGTCCGAGATCGAAGCTACCGTGCGGCGAATCGGTCCGCACAGCGGACCCTACGGAAATTCGTAGGGTCCGCTGTGCGGACCAATTCGGTTTCCAGGTCTATGTCCGCGAGCGGTTGTCCGTTGCCGGCCTTCTTGAATAAAGTAGGCGACAGCGAGAGGATTCAATCCCGTTCCACGGCCACGGACCACCGATCATGGACACCGCTTTGCTGGATGTGTTGCGGACGCAGCTGGCCGACCTGCAAGCGCGCGGCCTGTACAAGCGCGAGCGCCAGTTGCAGGGGCCGCAGGGATCGGCCATCCAGGTGGCTGGCCGCGAGGTCATCAACTTTTGCGCCAACAACTATCTCGGGCTGGCCAATCATCCCGCGATTGTCGAAGCCGCCGCCGAGGGACTGCGCCGCCACGGTTACGGCCTGGCATCCGTCCGTTTCATTTGCGGCACCCAGGACCTGCACAAGCAACTCGAAAGCGCCATCGCCCGCTTTCTCGGCAAGGAAGACGCCATCCTCTACACGTCCTGCTTCGACGCCAACGGCGGACTCTTCGAGACGCTGCTGGGCGAATCGGACGCAGTCATCAGCGACGAACTGAACCACGCCAGCATTATCGACGGGGTGCGCCTCTGCAAGGCGAAGCGCTTTCGCTATCGTCACGCGGACATGGCCGACCTGGAGAAGAACCTCCAGGAAGCCGCCGACTGCCGGCTGAAGTTGATTGCCACCGATGGCGTCTTCTCGATGGACGGCGACCTGGTGAAGCTGCCGGAAATTTGCGACCTGGCCGAACGCCATCAGGCACTGGTCATGGTGGATGACAGCCATGCTACTGGGTTCATTGGCCCGAATGGTCGCGGCACGCCCGAACACTTCGGCGTGATGGACCGGGTGGACATCATCACCAGCACGCTCGGCAAGGCGCTGGGCGGCGCGGCCGGCGGCTTCACTTGCGCGCGCCGGGAGGTGGTGGATTATCTACGGCAACGGTCGAGGCCGTATCTCTTCTCCAATTCGCTGCCGCCGATGATTGCGACGGCGGCCCTCAAGGCGGTTGAATTGATCGCTGCGGGCAATGACCTTCGGCAACGCCTGCACGCCAATGCCAAGCAACTGCGCACGGCGCTGGAGGGAGCGGGCTTCCAGATCAGGCCCGGGCAGCACCCGATCTTGCCCGTGATGCTGGGCGACGCGGCACTCGCCGGCCGGATGGCGGATCGGTTGCTGGAGAAGGGCATCTATGTCATCGGCTTCAGCTTTCCGGTGGTGCCGCAGGGGCAGGCCCGGATTCGCATCCAGGTCTCGGCAGCGCATACGCCGGAGCAGCTGGACTTGGCCGCGCGAGCGTTCGCCGAGGTGGGGAAGGAGTTGGGATTGATCGGATAGGTTGTCGTTTAGCCGCGAGCCGGAGGCGAGCGCCGGGGTCCAGCGTTCGCCTCCGGCTCGCGGCTAAACAACTTCGCCCCAGGCGCACGCCAACTCCACCAACACTTTGACCGCCGTCTCCATCTCCTCCAGACAAGTCCATTCGAGCGGCGAATGGATGTTGTGTTCGCCCGTCGAAAGATTGGGCGTGGGCAGGCCCATTTCGGTCAGGCGGGAGCCATCGGTGCCGCCGCGGACGATGGAACGTTTCGGTTCCAGTCCCGCGCGGCGCATGGCCGTCTCGGCGAACTCAACGGCGCGCGGTTCCTGGTGGAGGCCGTCGGCCATGTTGCGGTATTGCGGCGTCACACGTACATCGATCTTGGCCTTGGGATACTCGGCCATCAACAATTTGGCTGCCGCATGCAAGAGTTGGGCTTGTTCCGCCAGCTTGGGCGTGTCGAAATCGCGCAGCAGGATACGCAACGTCACCTCGGCCACCCCGCCTTCAATGCGGTAAGGGTGCAGGAAACCGTCGCGTTCGTCGGTCACTTCGGGCGCCAGCATTTGTTTCGGCAGCCGATCCAAAAACATGCCCGCCAACCGAACCGCATTGACCATACGCCCCTTGCCGATGGATGGATGAATGTTGACGCCGGCAACCGTCACCAGGGCCAGGTCGGCCGAGAACGTCTCGACATCGATCTCGCCAGTCCCGCCGCCGTCCAGCGTGTAGCAGACCTGAGCGCCCAATTTCTTCAAATCAACGTGATCGACGCCGTGGCCGATTTCCTCGTCGCAGGTGAAACACACGCGCACCGGGCCATGAGGAATCTCCGGATGAGCCATCAGGTAGGCAGCGGTCTCCATGATGACGGCCACGCCGCCCTTATCGTCGCCGCCGAGCAGCGTGGTGCCATCGGTGGTGATGATGGTCTTGCCCTGGAGCCGGCCAAGGTCGGGATTGTCGGCCACGCGCAAGACCTTGGTCTGGTCCTTGGGCAAGACAATGTCCTGGCCATCGTAGTTGCGATGAACGATGGGCTGGACGTCATGCCCACTGGTTTCGGGTGAAGTATCCAGGTGCGCGTTGAAGGCGATGACCGGAGCCGAGCGCGAGACGGTGGCGGGCACCGTGGCCCAGATGATGCCGTGCTGGTCCTGCTCGGCGTCGCTCAGACCCATCGCTAGCAACTCGCCGAGGAGCAGTCGCCCCAGCAGCAATTGTCCCGGCGAGCTGGGATAAGTGCCCGCCGCTTCGTTGGCCTGGGTATCGACGCGGACATAACGGCAGAACCGTTCGAGCAGGGAATCCATGAGTTTCGCTCCCGATGTCATTCCGTTTCCGGCGCTTGGCCAGCGACGCCAACCCTGGGACAAAACTTGAGCAGCGCACATTGGTCGCATAACGGTCGCCGGGCGCGACACACTCTACGGCCATGATGGATCATGCGATGGCTGAACATGGTCCAATCCTTGCGGGGCACCAACTCCATCAAGTCGCGCTCGACTTTCACGGGATTGGTGTGAGTGGACAAACCCATACGCCGGCTCAGACGGCCAAGATGGGTATCCACCGTGATGCCGGGCACTTCAAAGGCATTGCCGAGGATCACGTTGGCGGTCTTGCGGCCGATGCCGGCGAGCTTTACCAACGCCTCCAGGTTATCCGGGACGTGGCCTTGATGCCGTTCCACGATCTGTTGACAGCACTTGATGATGTTGCGCGCCTTGTTGCGAAAGAAGCCGGTCGTTTGGATGGCGCGTTCCAATTCCTTTGGCTTGGCTTCGGCGAAGCTGACGACATCCGGAAAGAGGGCGAACAACGCCGGCGTGACCTTGTTGACCCGGACGTCCGTGCATTGCGCGGACAGGATGGTGGCGACCAGCAGTTGCAGCGGATTGTCGTAGTGGAGCGCGCATGCCGCGTCAGGATAGAGTTGCTTCAAACAACGCAGTATCCGGCGAGTATGTGCTTTGAGTTCCGGTGTGGGTGGCATGCTGAACGATCCTAGCAAACGCGCAGCTTGCCGAACAGATGGAACGGAAAACAAGCAAGCCCAGGAACGAATCCTGGGCTGATGCTCGTAATGACTCGAAGCCGCGCTCGGCGAAATGGCAGTGCAGTCTGCTTCCACCATGCGATCAGTGAGCGCGCAGGATCACCACCTCGTTGCGCGCCTTGCGGAGATGGTCGATGACCGTGAACAGCCCTTCTCGGTCCAGGCCCTTGGCGGCGGCCATGCAGTCGTCGATCGATTCTTCCAGGCGATCCAGGTGGCTGGCACCCCTCCCGACGGCAGCCTTTACGGCGTGATTTTGAGACTTCGCTGGCTTGCGGCGACCCTTGGTGCCGAGCTTGGTTTTCTTTCGCTCGAGGCTCTTCAGGTTCGAGAGGATCGCCTTGTCTCGATCGGTGATCTTCCGCTTGGTCATTTCCGAGAAGAGGTTGTAGACCTCTTCATTGCTCGTAGATTCCAACAACTCTGGACGTTCTCGGTAAATCTGTCGAAAGAAACTGCTGACGCTTGGCTTTTTCCGCTTCTTGGCCATTAGATAAGCCTCCAAGAGACGGGCAAGGTCCACATCACGATCTTGCATACATGCCACATCACAGAATGCCCTTGCGATTGAAGCCTCGCCGTGGAAGCATCAAATCGCAGGCAAAGCGAAGAGTCCGACGACCCGCACACGGGGGGTTAGTCTAACGCGCGATCCTCCACATGCAAGTAATTGCCGAGGTCGAAATGTTCAAAGGATCCGGAATCGTCTCCCGACGACCGCTATTCGCCCCGGCTGCACAAGCACGCCAGCGCCCGCGTCAGCGAATGGTGCGACGCCGTGCTGTTCGCCACGCGGAAGATTCGCACGCAGACCGAGGCTGCCGGCTTCAACCGCAAGCGCACCAGCGAGGGAGACCTACGGTCGGCCCAGCGGCGGTGTCGGAGACCCGCGCCGAGCGCGGAGGCTTTGTCGGTCATTCGATTTTCTGCTCCTGCCGTTCGCTCCAGATGTACCAGTACGGGTACACATAAACCCAGTAGCCGGCCGGGACGCTGGTATGGCCCCCCCACATGCACGCTTGGTAGAAGCCGTAATCGCGAAACTCCGAGTACGTCCGCTGATCGTCGGGGGCCTTCAGCCGGCGGATCAGCCGGGAGTACTTGCCGTTGGCATGGGCTTGCGGCGGAACCACGTCGGCAGCGCTCAGGTTGTCCGGGTCGAGGGTCAGCACCGCGCTCGCGGCCGCTTCGCGCACGCCTTCATGGCTGTCTTTCAGCAGTTCGAGCAGGAGCGGCAGCGCTTCCTTGGCCGGAGCGCCCAGGCGTTCCAGTTTGCCTGCCGCCTGCGCCCGTACCAGGGCGTTGCGGTCTTTCAGGCTGTCGATCAGGTACGGAAGAGAAGCTTGGATGGCATCGAGAATGCGGGCGGCCCGGATGCGTACCTCCGTGTCCATGCGGGTGACGGCTTGCCGCAAAGACGGTTCGGCGCGTCGGCCGATGGCGGCCAGTTGCTCGCTGGCCCGTTCGCGGACGCGGAACTGGTCGGCACCCAGCTGGTCAATGAGCAGGCGGATGTCCTCGGAAGACGCCGGCCGCGCCAGCGGTGGTTGCTCCTGTCCGGCGAGCTTGCCTCGGTTTTCGGAGCCGATCAGCAGTGCCAGCCCCACGAACAGGGGCCAGGATTTCCTCTGGTGCATGATGGGTGACCTCCACAGGGCGACGTTGCCCAGGTTCACCACGCTTCCGATTTGTTTGGAACACACCAGTTCAGCACGGCAGGTTGTGGGGTACAGTTCGGCCCGCGACCATCTATTCGTGGGCTTGAGGCTCATAACAGAAGCTTCACGGAGGCCCAATAGCACTTTGCGCCGCCGGCACCCTGTCAACC